>NZ_JBWYIL010000009.1:0-115890 GCF_056779755.1 Acinetobacter sp. 24-47-66 | reverse complement strand
TCCAAGGCGAAGGCTATGGACAACTCCGCTTTGATGACACCACAGGACAAATCTCCACCCAACTGCAAAACACCCACGGGGCGAGCCAACTTAACCTAGGGAATCTCAGTCATCCCAAAGCAACAGCAGAAAGTGAAGGACGCGGCGAAGGCTTCGAACTCAGAACTGACCAATGGGGTGCAGTACGAGCGGGCGAAGGCATACTCATCTCCACCTACAAACAAGAACAAGCCAAAGCAAACCATTTAGATGCAAGCGAAGCCAAACAACAACTCGAAAGTAGCTTAAACAACGCCAAAGCCTTAAGTGAAGTGGCACAAAATCAACAAACTGATCCACTGAGCTTACTCGAAAACCTACAGTGCTATCTCAAGAACTTAGAGAGCGAAGACCAAAGCAAAGCCGCGGCTTTTAAACAAGCGATCATGCTCTTGGCTTCACCAAGTTCAATTGCCATAGAAAGTAACGAAGACATCCACCTCAGTGCAGATGGGCAGATCAACCAAATTGCACAAGGAAGCATCAACACCAGTACCCAAGACAGCATTGTTAGCCATGCCAGCAAAAAGATCAGCTTATTTGCAGCGCAAGAAGGGGCACGACTGTATGCAGGGAAAGGGAAGATCGAGATTCAAGCTCAAGGAGATGGTGCTGACCTGATTGCAAGAAAGGGGGTGCAGATTATTTCGACGGAGGCAAATGTCGACATCACCAGTGCGAAAGAAATTGTACTGACCGCAGGTGGTTCACAGCTAAAAATAAATGCTTCAGGGGTATTTCCTACGACTGGCGGTAAGTTTGAGGTTAAGGCAGGGCAGCATCAGTTTGTGAATGGAAAGAATGTATCAGCAAAATTTCCAGCTTTACCTACCTTTAAATTATTACCTAATAAAGTGGAATTAAAATACATTTATGATGACTTAAAACCTGTTGCACAAGCTCCATTTAAATTGATTTTTGCTGATGGTTCTTCCCAAGAAGGAGTACTAGATGCCGAAGGTTATGCCAAAGTCACTATTCCTAGTGATAAAACTCAACCTAAAGTCTACTATGGCTTTAGTAGTGTTGAGGCGAAACCAGATAGAGAAAAAGTTGATAATCCTTTCAAAGATCAAAAAGTGATGAGTGTTGCTGAAGCAGAGCAGTTAATTGAAAAATATAATCAACAGGAACTTGATGCATTATTAGATGAATATTTCCCTGATGAAATTGAAGACATGCTCATGTCGAATAATATCGAATACGATGATCATGTAAGCGATTATGAAGAACAATTAATACCACAACAAAATAATGTAGATGATGCAATAGCAGATGATTTAGAAGAAATTTTACTTACAGATGATTCTACTTCTAGATTAGACCTAGGAGATAAACAATGAATACTGCCGTAGCCAAGGGTTCAACGCAAGCTGTAAGAGTAACAGCTAAAGGGGAAGAATCGGCGGCTCAATGGATTAAAGGTGTACTTGATGGTAGTGGCTCCAGTCCCGCTCAAATTATTGTTGCAGTTGTGATAGGTTGTATACCCTTTGTTGGTCAAGGCGTTGATGTCGGGAATGTGATTGTCTCAGTCGTTAAAATATCAGAAAAGCCAGATAATAAAGAGAATTGGTTTGATTTGGTATTTAATCTTGTTGCATTTGTTCCAATTGCTGGTGATGGATTAAAAATTGTTTTTAAACAATTGCGTTCAGGTAAAGCTATGGGAGCTATTTTGGATGCAATACCAAGCAAAACATTACGTGGTGATGTAGATAAATGGTTTAGAACCTTAAATTGGAATACATACACAAGAGAGCTGCAAACAACTAGTAATAAAATTATTGATGGTTTAATTGGCGTTTTTGATAGTTGGATGACACGAGCTGTTCTCGGCAATGCTAAGTTAAAAACATTAGTAACTCAGCTTCAGCAAATGAAGAAAGTTGCCAATCAAAAAATTGATATGGTTATGAAAGAAATGCAAGCAGCCCATAAAAAGGCACTAGCAACTCCTTATCCTAACACTACAGCTAGAGCTCCAATTACGACTCGAACAGCGACAACAACCAGTAGACCAAATCAAAATCCAGCCCCACGAACTCAGCAAAATGGCAATGTATCAAGAAATACTGGAGGAAATAATGTAAGCCCAGGTCGTCAAAATACTTCAACACGACGTCAACAATTACAGCGAAAAAGAAGATCGAATCAAGAACTTGGTTCAGGTGGTGAGCACATTACGGATTATTACTATGTAAAACGCATGAAAAGTCGCTCTAAAATTAATAATAATGGCGTGCTGTACGAATATCACGATACGGGTCATAACGGACTTGATCATGTATGGCATAGTGCTCGACTAGCACATAAGTATCGTATTACAGACAGTAAAGCGACCAATGCACTGAGTCATCGAACACTGATGACACCAAAGGCAGCCATGATGGCATTGAAAATGGGTCTCGATGTTTATATGGCATCAGACCAAGATGATAAGGTTAAACGTTCAGTGGGGACGACTGTGAGTGATGGTGTGCAGATGTCGCATTTATGGATTGCGAGCAAAATAGATGCATCCAAAATTATTCCGAAACATAGTTCATTAATTCGTGATATTAAAACATGGAGAAGAGTCAATTTTAAGGCTTCTACAGAAAGAAGATTAGGGAAAGTTGTTGCAGTACATTGTCCTTATGACCGAAGTTTAGTAACTATAACAGGCGATAAATTTGATCATCATGAAAAATGTAAAGGTTTAAATAAACCCAAATGCACACGGACAGTTACGGCACACGGGATTAAATTAGAATTTGTTTTACCCAATGAGATGTTGGAGAGATAAAAGAATGTCGATACAAGTAAATGATCAAGAAATAGATTGGCAAAAATGGCAATTTTTAGAGATTAATGATGAAACAAAATTTAGAGATAATTTTTTAAATGCCCAAGATTATCATGAAAATTTTGAAGAACTTATAAATGGACTATATACCGTTGTAGATGGATTTAGTCATTATAAAAATGATTCTAAGTTTAGTGGATATATCGCAGCTGGTCACCAAAGAATTAGAGATGCTTTAGATTTGATGTCCTTACAATATTCAGCAGGTGGTGATTTAAATTTTACAAAAGAACTTTACCCGTATCTTCTTCATTGGACAGAAGAATATGCTGAAACGAGTCATCTTTATAATTTAAGCCCTGATGCAGGTGGACGTTATGTCTGGCATATTTCCTTGGGAACTGAAGATTATTGGTATATTGCTTTACGATTGATATGCTTTGGTTTACTGACAGGGTATGCAGATCAAATGAGTCGAATTATGACGATTATCGACTACACAGAAGCAACACCTGAAGGACAAGAAAAAGATGGCTTAATCGAGCGATTGGTTGCTCCATTTGTAAAAAATCGAGGCATACCACCGAATGATGCACGTCGTCATTTACCTTATCGTAAGCTCATTAAACTTTTTGATGCTGCACCTGAAAAACGTCCAGCGATGATGTTGCAATACTTAGAAGATTGGTATGAAGCCAGTCGTCGTGAACCTTATCATGATCAACATCCACAACCTGATATTAGATCAGGCATCAGTTATTTTGGTTATTGGTCATGGGAAGCAGCAGCAGTAACATGGCTATTAGATATTGACGATTCAACTTATCGAGAGCATCAATTTTATCCGAAAGATTTAGTCGATTTTGCTAGATCGCAAGCTGAATCGGTTTCAGCAGAAACCACTATAGAAAAAATTAAAATCAAAGGTGGAGAGCAATCCACGAAAACAGGTTTTTGGACGACTCCTGCCCAGCCAAATCAGCGTCAGCACTTTAGTAAAGGTGAGATTTTACCAATGCTTTCAGAGACAGATTGGGGTGAAGTATATTGGTATTTTGATGGTGAAGAATAATTTTAATTTGCCCTTCGGGGCATTATTTTTTATTTATAATAATATTCTCAGTTAGACATTTCAAATAACAAAAGTTTAGACATAACTAAATTTTATCATCAAGAGAAATGCAAAGAATTAAATAAAATTAAGTGCACACGGACAGTAACTGCACACGGTATTAAATTAGAATTTGTTTTACCAAACGAGATGTTGGAGAGATGAAAGTATGTCAATACAAGTAAATGATCAAGAAATAGATTGGCAAAAATGGTTGAGTTTAGAAGTAAAAGATACAAGTTTATTTAGAGATAAGTTGCTTGAGCAAGAAATGTATCACAAGAGATTTGATACGTTTGTTAATGGGTTATATACAGTTGTTGATGGATTTAGCCATTATAAAAATGATTCTAAATTTGGTGGATATATAGCATCTGGTCATCAAAGATTGAAAGATGCTCTGAACTTGATATCTTTACAATATTCAGCAGGCGGGGATTTAAATTTTATAAAAGAACTTTATCCATATCTTCTTCATTGGACAGAAGAATATGCTGAAACGAGTCATCTTTATAATTTAAGCCCTGATGCAGGTGGCCGTTATGTCTGGCATATCTCCTTAGGAACAGAAGATTATTGGTATATTGCTTTACGATTGATATGCTTTGGTTTACTGACAGGTTATGCAGATCAAATGAATCGGATTATGCCGATTATCGACTACACAGAAGCAACGCCTGAAGGACAAGAAAAAGATGGCTTAATTGAGCGATTGATTGCACCATTTGTAACAGATCGAGGTACACCACCAAATGAAGCACGTCGTCATTTACCTTATCGTAAGCTCATTAAACTTTTTGATGCTGCACCTGAAAAACGTCCAGACATGATGTTGCAATACTTAGAAGATTGGTATGAAGCCAGTCGGCGTGAACCATACTTTGAACAGCACCCAGAAACCGACTTAAGATCTGGTAGGAGTTATTATGGTTATTGGTCATGGGAAGCGGCAGCTGTTACATGGTTGTTAGATATTGATGATACAAATTATCGAGAGCATCAATTTTATCCGAAAGATTTAGTTGATTTTGCTAGATCGCAAGCTGAATCGGTTTCAGCAGAAACCACTATAGAAAAAATTAAAATCAAAGGTGGAGAGCAATCCACGAAAACAGGTTTTTGGACGACTCCTGCCCAGCCAAATCAGCGTCAGCACTTTAGTAAAGGTGAGATTTTACCAACGCTTTCTGAACAAGATTGGGGTGAAGTATATTGGTATTATGATGGTGAAGAATAGAATTAAAAATGCCCTTCGGGGCATTATTTTTATATGGATAATATTATTGCCCATTCTTAATATCATAAGTCCAAAGAAAAAAATAACTTCAACCATTATGAGAAATGTAAAGGCTTAAATAAGCCAAAATGTACACGTACAGTAACCGCACATGGTATTAAGTTAGAATTTGTTTTACCTAATGATATGTTACCGGAGTAATAAAATTGACTAATCAAGTAACTGATATAGATATTAATTGGGAACAATGGTTTAAGTTCGAAATAAATGATACGAATTATTATCGTGAAAAACTATTACCAGAAGAAATATATCATGAACGCTATTCAATTTTTCTAAATGGTATTTACTCTGTGACTGATGGATTTCAGAAATATAAATCTGGTGCTAAATCCAGTAAGAAAATGGCAGCGGGTCGAAGAAGAGTAATTGATGTACTAGATTTAATGTCACTACAATATTCAGCAGGTGGTGATATTGCTTTTATCCAAGAGCTTTATCCTTATTTATTAAATTGGACAGAAGAATATGCAGATGTTCATACACAATATCATCAAAGCCCAGATGCAGGCGGACGTTATGTTTGGCATATTGCCATGGGGACTGAAGATTATTGGTACATTGCTTTACGTTTAATTTGTTTTGGATTATTGACTGGTAATGCAGATCAAATGACGAGAATTATGCCAATTATTGATTACACGGAAGCAACGTCTGAAGGACAGGAAAAAGATGGCTTAATTGAGCGATTGGTTGCGCCCTTTGTAGAAGACCGTGGATTACCTCCTAAAGATGCACGTCGTCATTTGCCTTATCGTAAGCTCATTAAAGTATTTGATGCTACACCTGAAAAACGTCCAGCAATGATGTTGCAATACTTAGAAGATTGGTATGAAGCCAGTCGTCGTGAACCTTATTATGATCAACATCCTCAGGCTGATATTAATGAGGGTTTTTCATTTTTTGGCTATTGGTCATGGGAAGCAGCAGCAGTAACATGGCTATTAGATATTGACGATTCAACTTATCGAGAGCATCAATTTTATCCTAAAGACTTAGTTGATTTTGCTAGATCGCAAGCTGAATCGGTTTCAGCTGAAACAACTATTGAAAAAATTAAAATCAAAGGTGGAGAGCAATCCACGAAAACAGGTTTTTGGACGACACCTGCGCAACCGAATGGACGCCAATATTTCAAAAAAGGTGAGATTTTACCAATGCTTTCAGAGACAGATTGGGGTGAAGTATATTGGTATTTTGATGGTGAAGAATAATTTTAATTTGCCCTTCGGGGCATTATTTTTTATTTATAATAATATTCTCAGTTAGACATTTCAAATAACAAAAGTTTAGACATAACTAAATTTTATCATCAAGAGAAATGCAAAGAATTAAATAAAATTAAGTGCACACGGACAGTGACGGCACACGGCATAAAATTAGAATTTGTTTTACCGAATGATATTTTACCGGAGTAAGAAGATTGAATAGTCAAGTAAATGATATAGATATTAATTGGGAAGAGTGGTTTAAGCAAAAAATACTGATTAATAAAAATTACAGAGATAATCTATTACAACATGAAATGTATAGCCGAAGGTTTGATACGTTTCTTAATGGTATTTATTCAGTAACTGATGGTTTTCAAAAATATAAAACAGGTAGTAAAGCTAGTAAAAAAATGGCGGCAGGTCATCAAAGGTTACTAGATGTTTTAAATTTAATATCTTTACAATATTCTGCAGGTGGTGGTATACGCTTTATTCAAGAACTATATCCATACATTTTAAACTGGATGGAAGAATATGCAGATATTCATGCTCAGTACCATCAAAGTACAGAAGCAGAAGGACGTTATGTTTGGCATATCGCTTTGGGAACAGAAGATTATTGGGATATTGCTTTACGATTGATATGCTTTGGTTTACTGACAGGCTATGCAGATCAAATGAATCGGATTATGCAGATTATTGACTACACAGAAGCAACGCCTGAAGGACAAGAAAAAGATGGTTTAATCGAGCGATTGATTGCTCCATTTGTAACAGATCGAGGCACACCACCGAATGATGCACGTCGTCATTTGCCCTATCGTAAGCTCATTAAAGTTTTTGATGCTGATGCAGCAAAGCGTCCAGCCATGATGTTGCAATACTTAGAAGATTGGTATGAAGCCAGTCGTCGTGAACCATACCATGACCAGCACCCTCGGGCTGATATTGATGACGGTTTCCTTTATTATGGTTATTGGTCATGGGAAGCCGCAGCTGTGACATGGCTATTAGATATTGATGACACCATTTATCGAGAGCATCAATTTTATCCGAAAGATTTAGTCGATTTTGCTAAAGCACAATCAGAAAAAGTACAAACACAAGATTCGGTAGAAAAAATTAAAATCAAAGGTGGGGATAAATGTCCAAAAACAGGTTATTGGACGACTCCAGCCCAACCAAATGAGCGTCAGCACTTTAGTAAAGGTGAGATTTTACCAACGCTTTCTGAACAAGATTGGGGTGAAGTATATTGGTATTTTGATGGTGAAGAATAAAACTATATCGCTCAAGGGGAAACTTTCGTATTTATCGAAGTTTAATAAAAAAACTTTAGCGAGGGTTTTAAAAGACATTACATATTCGAATAGCTCATACTAGCTGCACCCTCATGTATAACCTAAGTAATTTTTTATAACGGATCTTTAGTTAAGATTAATTTGGCTGCGGAAAAATATCACCGTTTAATGTTGGATGATAAAGGCGTGTCTTTTTACATCAGGAATTAAAACTAATAACGAGGTGGAGTCAGAGCAAAGCAAACTTTCTCTTTGGAATACATCCAAGTAGTAATGAACGGAAAAATAACGATTTTTTTAACAAAAGTTTCAATATGAAAAATTATCTGAGTTTAATTTTTGGATTTTCGATATGTTGCCTATTATTGGCTTGTACTCCAAATACGAAAAGTAAAGGAAATGAAATCATGCCACCACAAAGTGCTATTTTACATTTTGGACAGCAAGGATTAAAAGATTTTATTCAATATAGTTATGCGCCAATAGACCGCCAACCTGCGGGGATGAATTTTTTGTCACTAGATTGGAGACCGCCCAAACTGGGACAGGTTAAAATTGTAACTGAACAAAGTAACTTTGAAATTGATAATGTTATTAGTGTAATGGGGACGCAAATTGCACGAATGGGCAATGATGGTGTTTTGATTATGGATGTAACCGCTAGTTTACATGCTAATGAATATACGACTAGAGAAGATGCATATCAGGCTTATGTAAAACTTATGAAGCAAATGAGTGAGAAAAACTGGAAGCAATATTTTTTACCTTATTCGGAACGTATAGATAAAAAAGATAATTTAAAATATATGAGTCAAAACATGGGAGAGGTTATTGACCCTAGCTATATTTTAAGTTTTAAAGAGTGGCAAGAAATGATGGATCTGACTAATGGCCATATGTATTTTAATTTATATAATAGTAATATTAATTTGGCGATATCTCTTTCTAAAACATATAAAGATGATAAAAAAGAACAGTATATGCTGAGATACAGTTTTGAGCATTTTAGATATACTGGTTTCAATGCTATTTCTAACTCAGATGAAATGACAGCAGAACAGTTAAAACAAGCCTTTTTAGATGAAAGAAGAGACAATGAAAAAGATCGTAAATTTAAGGAAGAAAAAATTAAACTAGAAGGCTATCATATTGATGACAGCTATGTAGACCCTGATGTTTGGCAATATATGAAATAGGATATTTGGTGGGCTTTGTTTTAGAAAGTTGTTTGTTAGGTTTGATTTAGCAATATAATTGTGAGACGAGTAAGCCCACACCTAAAATCTATTCGACATCCAACTGGCCTAATTACAATAAAAAGATTTAATTAATCGTGGAAATATTTCGATTTGTTTCGATCTTCAGACTCAATACCTTCGCCTTCAGGCAAACTCTTGGGTAAATTAAATAGATTGGACTTGATCAGGAAAGCCTCTACGTGGCGGACGATTCTTGAAGCCGTAGGCTCTGACACACCATAACTCGTTGCGACATGGAATAATGTTCGATATTCACGCCAATAACTTAAGCTCAGAAGGATTTGATCTTCTACACTTAACTTAGATGGTTTACCTTTAGCAGGTACAAGCATTTTTAGCTGTTCAGCCATTAAATCAAAGGTTGGCCATGAGATGCCTGTATATCGCTTAAACTGTGTTTCAGAAAGCTTTTTTTAGTCGATGTATTTCATTCGCAAATTATGCATGAATATTTAAAATTATTCGGTACACATAGTCAGCAAGTGATAGATCGTTTTTTGATTTATGAAAGAGATCTATTGATAAAGTTATTAAAATTCAAAATACAAATTGGAAGGATGCAATCTTACCTAAGGATACAACCGAAACTGTTGAATACCTATTAAATCGAGAAGCTTCAAAGAAAACAGTACAGCAGGGACAAATATTACATGCGACATCAAGTACTAGTCGTGCTAATTCAAGAGAGAGTAGTTCAAATAAAGCAGATAGATAATGAAAGTTGATCAAAAACTGAGATTTAGAGTAATTAATTTTTTAAAAATGATTACAAGTTATAGTTTTTTAAAAAAAATTTACTATCTCAATAAGGAATTTACTGTTGATTTTGAGAATGCTTTAAGAAAATCTAGTGAAGAGTTTGAATTATTAACTAGACATGAGAGAGAATTATTAATGTATCTCTATGTTCTAGATATTGAAGAAAAAACTTTATTAGATTTTCTAGGAAGTAAGTTCAAAAAAGAAGTCTATTCAGATTTTATATCTGAAAATATACACTCTACAATTTTTGGAAGATATGGTGATGAGCGCGGGCTTGAAAATGATCCTCTATATAAAAAATTAGGAATGGTCGGAAGGGATTCTGGTTGGATATTCGAAAATCTACATGAAAATGAAATAAAAAAGATATGTATTGCAAATGAGTTTACAGCATTTATAAAAATAACCCTATCTGATTTTGATAACGAATATTATATTCCTCATTATCCTTTTTTGTATAAAAAATGGAATTTTGAATCATTTAACAAGTTCGTGTATTGGAGTTTCATTCGCAGTATTAAAGTTGAATTAATTTTCGACAATAATCAAATAAATAGTGATATTGAAATTTTTTCAGGTGAAGAGATCCAAATTTCAGGTATATATGAACCTTGGTTTGAAAAATCCGTCTATCAAAAATTAACCAATGACCCTGAATATAATGTGTATGTTGGTTGCCCAAATTATTTTTTGGAAGGTTCGGAAGCTACTCAATATAAATTAGAAGGCACAGATGATTGGTATGACGTGAAATGGCGGCTTATATGGGAAGACAAACGCTATTTAGACGGAACAATTCCAGAAGAAGAAAAGAAATATATCTTTGATATAGAAAATATAGGAAAACATGCCAATCAACCCGAAACTGAATCAAATGAAAAATTAAGTATGGCGGCTGGGCAGGTTAGCCCTAAAGCAGGCTATTGGTATACAACAGCCAAATCAAATTCACGGCAATACTTTAAAAAAGGCGATATTTTTCCTGATTTTGAAAGTGATTGGGGCGAGATGTATTGGCAGTTTGATGGAGAAGAATAAAACTATATCGCTCAAGGTGAAAACTTTCGCATTGATGGAAGTTTAATAAAAAACCCGCTTTCGCGGGTTTTTTGATCTCAAACGAGATTACATATTCGGATAGTTCGGACCACCCGCACCCTCAGGTACAACCCAAGTAATGTTTTGTGACGGATCTTTAATATCACAAGTCTTACAGTGAACACAGTTCGCAGCATTAATTTGGAAACGCTTAGAACCATCATCATTTTCCATGATTTCGTATACGCCAGCAGGGCAGTAGCGCTGAGCAGGCTCATCCCATTGAGGAAGGTTAACGTTTACTGGAATTGATGGATCAGTTAATTTTAAATGCGCTGGCTGGTTTTCTTCGTGTACTGTATTTGAAACAAACACTGAAGATAAACGGTCAAATGTAAGCTTACCATCTGGTTTTGGATAGTTTGGTTTGAAGTTCACTGCATCAACAGTTTTTAAAGCACTGTAATCAGGTGTCAAATCACGTAAAGTGAACGGAACTTTAAATACATTTTGATCGATAAAGTTGAATGCACCACCGAAGAATGTACCAAACTTATGCATTGCAGGGCCAAAGTTACGAGCATTATATAACTCTTCTTTTAACCAACTGTTGTTAAATTTCTCTGTATATGACGTTAACTCTTTAGCAAAGAAATCTTCGCCTTCTGTCACACGAGCAATTGCAAGGTCGCCGCCTTTTTCTACACCAGCTTTAATTGCTTCAAATACAGCTTCACCACATAACATGCCTGATTTCATAGCAGTGTGTGAACCTTTAATTTTTGCAAAGTTCAAGAAGCCAGCATCATCACCAATTAAGCTTCCGCCTGGGAAGGTGAATTTAGGAAGAGAGTTAAAACCACCTTTAACTACTGCACGTGCACCATAAGAAATACGTTTACCGCCTTCCAATACATCTTTAATTAATGGATGTGTTTTCCAACGTTGCATCTCCATGAATGGATACATATGAGGGTTTTGGTAAGATAAGTCGACAATCATACCCAATGATACTTGGTTATTTTCAGCGTGATATAGCCACCAACCACCAGATGAACCAGTTTCAGTTAAAGGCCAACCTGCACCGTGCATGACTTTACCTGGTTTGTGCTTCGCTGGATCAATTTCCCAAAGTTCTTTAATACCGATACCGTAATGTTGAGGATCAGCATCTTTATCTAAGCCGAATTGAGCAATTAGGCGTTTACCTAAATGACCACGGCAGCCTTCAGCGAATAACGTGTATTTCGCATGGAGCTCATAGCCTGGGGTAAAGTTATGTGTTGGCTCACCATCTTTACCAATACCCATATCACCTGTTTGGATACCTTTTACAGTGCCATCAGCATGATACAGAATTTCCGCTGCTGCGAAGCCCGGGAAAATGGATACTTCAAGTTCTTCAGCTTTTTGTCCTAACCAGCGTACAACGTTACCCAGAGAGATGACATAGTTGCCGTCGTTGTGCATTGTTTTAGGTACAAAAGCATGAGGCATTTTTTGAGATTTTTGATCTGAAAGAAGGAAGTACGTTTCATCTTCTGTAACAGGTACGTTTAAAGGTGCACCTTCTTCTTTCCAATTTGGGAACAATTCATTAATAGCGCGTGGTTCAAGCACTGCACCAGAAAGAATATGCGCACCTACTTCAGAGCCTTTTTCAACGACACATACAGATAAATCGTTGAGGTTGTTTTCAATTGCAAGTTGACGGATTTTGATCGCAGCTGAAAGACCCGCAGGGCCCGCTCCAACGATTACAACGTCAAACTCCATCGATTCACGTTCGATGTGTTCCATAAAGGACTCCTCATAAAGTAAAGGGTGGCAACCGATAATTCCGACGGTGCTGCCATGAGTGTTCTTAGTTGCAGGTACAATTTTGCTCTCGTACCTTTTATATATTTTGCGCTAGTATAGGTTCAAACCTTGATCAAGCCAATTGGCTGAGTCGCTTTATTTTCCGTCAGCAGGGCATAAACCATGGTAAAACAAAATGATTCTATAACAGCACAGCCTGATTCACTTGTACCTGATGATAAAAACTTAATCAATAT
Source organism: Acinetobacter sp. 24-47-66 (assembly GCF_056779755.1). Lineage (NCBI taxonomy): Bacteria > Pseudomonadati > Pseudomonadota > Gammaproteobacteria > Moraxellales > Moraxellaceae > Acinetobacter > Acinetobacter sp. 24-47-66. Next base: position 103,027 of record NZ_JBWYIL010000009.1, on the reverse strand, counting down.
CGTACAATATCTAAAAGATGCACAGTCAAGTCACAAAAGGTCAATCCCACCTCTTGAACAATGGAACCCAAAGCGTTGTGGCTCAATGGATTTGAAAGTAAAAGCGAATGGTGAATGGTGGCACGAAGGTCAATTGATTAAAAGACAAAGCCTCATTGACCTATTCTCGACAGTACTGTGGAAAGAAGACAACAAATTTTACTTAAAAACACCCGTTGAGCAAATCGAAATTGAAGTCGAAGATGAACCTTTATTGGTCAATCAGGTAGATCAAGTCGAGATTCAAGGGCTTTCTTATCTACAGCTAACAACGACCACTCAAGATCTCATTATTGTGGATCAAGATCATCCGATCTTTATGCGTGATTTTCAAGGAGAGATGCGTCCTTATGTGCATGTGCGCTTTGGCATCAACGCATTGATACAACGTTCAGCTTTTTTTCATTTAGTTGAAATGGGGGAGTTGAGCGAAAATGAGCAAGGTGAATCAGTTTTGAATTTAAAAAGTGGTAATCTGCTATTGCAATTAGGGACTTGAGGTTTAAGCTTAGCCCATTCATTTAAGCATTATAAAAGTAGTCGTTGAGATGTCTGCAATTTTACCCCAACCGAGCTCTAATGAGCCTATGCCTCATGCACTTGAACATGCCCCTATTGGTATTTTCGACTCGGGTATTGGTGGTTTATCAGTTGCATTGGAAATAGCAAAATATTTACCCAATGAGCATATCCTTTACTATGCAGATACAGCTCATGTCCCTTATGGTCCGCGCGAAGATCAAGATATTCGTCAGCTCACAGCACATGCAATTGAGTGGTTGTATCGTCAAGGATGCAAAGTTGCGGTTGTTGCGTGTAATACGGCCTCAGCTTTTAGTCTGGATTATTTAAGGGCGCATTATGGTGAGCGATTTCCAATTATTGGATTGGTTCCTGCGTTAAAACCTGCAGTGTTACAGACACAGTCTAAAGTGGTGGCTGTATTGGCGACTCCAGCGACTTTTAGAGGTCAGTTAATCAAGGATGTAATGCAGAATTTTGCAGATCCTTTAGGTGTTAAAGTTCATCAAGTCACCAGTTTGGATTTGGTTCCTTTTGTGGAATCTGGGCAACAAAATTCGCAAGCCTGTATAGCAACATTACAACGAGTACTTGATCCCATCATGCAAGATCAAGCCGATTTTTTGGTGTTGGGTTGTACGCATTATCCATTTTTAAAATCTGCAATTGAGCATCTTTATGCAGAGCGACTGACTTTGGTTGATTCTGGATTTGCTGTTGCACGCCAAACAGCAAGAGTCCTTATCAAAAATAAATTCAATGCTACTCAACCATATGACAAATCAGTGCAGTTGCGTTGTGTCGTCAGTGGTGGAAATGCGCTTGAACTTCAGCCTGTACTTCAAAATATGATCGGGCATCAAATACTATGGTCAATTGAAAATTTAACTGATACATTCGAAGAAGAATGATCAATATCAAGCTATACATTTTAAGCCTTATGAATAGGGCATTTTTACCTAGATGCAGGATTGGATTAAGGCATGCTAGATAAGCGTTACCAAGTGTTTATTACAACTTCTGGTAAAGAGATGCAGCCAGAGCGTATGGTTGTGTCTCAAACGCTGATCGGTATGGGTTTTTTTTCCTGGGGTTTAGAACAAAGAACACCTGTAACAACCGCTTTTGCGCGCCGTCAAATTGATGATTGTGATTATGTACTTCTGCTTTTAGGAAGCCAGTATGGTGAGCAATCTGTCTCTGGTATTAGTTACATGCACTTAGAATATATCTATGCAGTGACTAAGCAAAAGCCCATTATTGTATTTATGCATGAACAGCCAGAATTGCGTGAGGCGCATTTACGAGAGCATGAAGTGGATCTTCAACAGCGCTTTCAAAATTTCCGTCAACAGATCATTAAAGAAGTTGATCAGGTCGTATGTTTTAAAAGTGCTCGTGAATTAGAGCTTGCACTCAGGTCTCATATGCCTCAAATGCTTGAGCGTTACCCTGTTTTGGGTTGGGTAAGACCACAAAGCATTCAAGCAAAACAAGATGAGATTGATCGATTAAGAGCTCAACTGGCACAAGCAAAAATGGAACAAGCCAAATCTGAAGTCGATCCTTTTCTATCTTTGCCTAGAATAGAGTGGGATGATCAATTCAGTTTTGATTATCGTATGCATGCCTATGTTGATAGTCATTTTAAAGAAATTATTTGTATACGATCCATGCGATGGCATGAAATTTATGCTGTTCTTGAGTCTCAATTTTCCCAAGCAACACCAGAAGATTTTTATTCTAAAGTGTTGAATCAGTATTTGACTGATACAGGTTTGGTCGATGCTCAATTGCAACTTCCTAGGGCACATATGGTATCTAGAGCACAGATTAATGTACGTGCATTGCATACCATCAAGCAACAAATGCGTAATAATGAATGGATCGTTCCTGTAGGACGAGATGATCGTCAGCGGATGTTATGGAAATGTATGAATAAATAGATCAAGTTCATATGATAGTTTTTCTCTGTCATTCACATTTTAAAAAGCAATCATAAAATCACGCCGAATTTACTTAGACTCTGATAAAGTATTTCTCAATTAAACAGTGAATTGATGTGGATCAGATGTCTGAGTTAAAGCCGAAAATCACCGTAATTATTGCCAACTTGGGAACACCAGATGCCCCTACAGTGCCTGCGGTACGAACTTTTCTAAAACAGTTTTTATCTGATCAGCGTGTGATTGAGATTCCATCGTTTTTGTGGAAAATTATCTTACATTGTTTTGTTTTACCATTTCGACCAAAGCATGTTTCTGAAGCATATGCGCAGGTGTGGAATGGAGATTCCCCTATGCGTGAAATTCTGTTGAAGCAAACAGATTTAATCCGTCAAAAAGTTATTCAAGATTATCCAGATTTTGATGTTCAGGTCGTTCCTGCGATGACTTATGGTCATCCTAGTATTCATGAGGTTCTAAAAAAACTTTCTCAGACACCGCAAGATCACGTCATTTTATTTCCACTTTTTCCTCAATATTCAGCGACATCTACAGCACCTTTGTATGATGCATTGGCGAAATGGGTTTTAACGCAGAGAAATTTACCTGGCTTAAGTTTAATACGCGATTATTATCAACATCCAAAATTTATTCAGGCTTTGGCAAAGAGTGTTCAGGTTTTTCAGGCGCAACACGGTAAAGCGGAAAAATTATTAATGTCTTTCCATGGGATTCCTCAGCCTTATGCAGATAAAGGTGATCCATATGCGGACCGTTGTAGAGTTACAGCGAAAAAAGTCGCAAAGGCACTGGGATTAAGTGAGGATGAATGGGCTATCAGTTTCCAATCACGATTTGGTAAACAAGAGTGGGTCAAGCCATATACAGATGCGTTGCTGACTGAGTGGGGACAACAAGGTGTTCAATCAGTCCATGTGCTCAGCCCTGCTTTTTCAGCAGATTGTTTGGAGACTTTAGAAGAGTTGGCTGTGGAAAATGCCGAAACCTTTAAAACGGCGGGTGGGAAAGACTATGCCTATATTTCTGCTTTAAACACTGATGCAGCACATATTGATTTGTTGGTCGATTTAGTAGAAGCTCAACTAGATGCACTCAAGATTACCCTCCAACATTCTGCATAAATTTAAAGGTTCCTATGCTTCAAGTTAAAATTATTCCTGTGACAGCATTTCAGCAAAATTGTTCATTGGTTTGGGATCAAGAGACCAAAGAAGCTGTGTTAATTGATGCAGGTGGCGAGCCTGAAAAAATTATGCAAGTTGTGCAAGAGTTAGGCTTAACAGTGAAGGAGTTATGGCTAACTCATGGTCACCTTGATCATGCTGGCGCGGTTGGAGCATTGGCGCGAGAGTGGGGTATTCCAGTAATTGGTCCTCATAAAGAAGATGCATTTTGGTTAGATATGATTCAGGAAGTTTCAGCACGATATGGTTTTCCGATACCTGAACCTGTTGTGGTTGATCAGTGGCTTGAAGGTGGTGAAACTTTAAAATTAGGAGAAGAGTCCTTTGAGGTTCGATTCGCTCCTGGTCATACGCCTGGTCATGTCATGTTCTATAATGCTAATTATGGCTTGTTATGGACTGGCGACGTTCTTTTCAAGGGTTCAATTGGACGAACAGATTTTCCAAAGGGAAATCATCAACAGTTGTTAGATTCGATTGAGAGAGAATGTTTTAGTTTGCCAGATGAAACACAGTTTATCTCAGGGCATGGTCCAATCAGTACCATTGGCTATGAGAAAAAGTTTAACCCGTTTGTGGCAGGTAAAGCTGGTTAATTAAAAACGAAAAAAGTGATCTCGATTGATGTCATTCAATTCCCAAAAGAGAAGGGCAGCGGCTAACACAAATAGTGCAGAGATTAAAATCAAGACGAAATCATGTTGATAAATGCCTAGACCTGCAAAAAGGAGGCCTAGGCAAGATAAAATTATACTGAGTGTGAATGTGAATTTATAAAGTCTCATGTATTTATGAAAGTAGAATTGTTGTTTTAATGTGATTATCATCACAATATCACAACATAAACTTAAATAAAATCACATTTATTGAGTTTTCTTAAAAAAGCTAATTTTTTTGTTTGTGTAAATATAATTGAATTATTCTTTTAATATTGAGCAAAGTTGGCATTATTCATGATATTCCCCTTGATCAGCTTGAGGAGAATCCTGTGTCGGAAGGCGATATTCATCATTTGCCCAAGCCCCTAAATCGATAAGTTTGCATCGTTCAGAACAAAATGGACGAAATTCATTGCCAGTCCATTGACTAGGCTGTCCACAGCGTGGGCACGGAAATGTTTTTGGCATAAATGAATCCTAGTAAAATAAAACAGCTAAAATAGGCAAAAGCATCTAGAGTTGCTAGACTTGTCGCGTTTTCATAAGTTTGATCTGATTATGCCGATTCGTCAATTTCAAGCACAGCGTATGCATGCGCCACGCGACTTTCAACCGATTCTAGCTGAACCACTATGTGTTGAGATTGGGGCGGGTAAAGGTAAACATGCTTTATTGTTTACGCAACAAAATCCGCAAAGACAACTAATCGCGATTGAACGAACTAGAGAAAAATTTCTAGCGATGCAAAAACAGCATCAACTAGAGGGACAAACCAATTTGCGACCTGTACATGCAGATGCAATCCCTTGGATCGTACATGCGCTATTTCCACAGCAAGTTGAAGATTTTTTTATTTTATATCCGAATCCTGAACCTCATAATCCAGCGCAACGTTGGTTGAATATGCCTTTTTTTGAATTTTTACTGTCTCGATTGCAACCGAATGGTACGATCACTTTAGCCAGCAATATTCCTGAATATATTGACGAGGCAGAGCAACAACTGCTTAATGTTTGGAACCTTTCTTATGTTAAAGAACGAATCTCTTCAACTTCGGCAAGAACGCATTTTGAAGTAAAGTATCTAGAGCGTGGTGAATTATGCCAGCAGTTGATTATTCAAAAACCTGAAGCGTACCAAACTCGCTTCGATCACTTTATGCCTCTGCAAGGGCAAATGCCGATCTCTTCTGAAAATCAACAAACGAATAATCTATGAATTTGGAATATTCAAAGCGAATCGCAATCGTAGGCGCAGGTCCAGCAGGTTTAATGGCTGCTGAAGTTTTATCTGCTCATCCTGCATTTGAAGTTCATATTTTTGAACAAAAGCCTTCAGCTGCACGTAAATTTTTGATGGCAGGTAAAACAGGTTTAAATATTTCTCATGCCGAACCTATCGATCAATTTATTGGTCGTTATGATCATGCCGAATGGCTTGCACCTTGGGTAAAAAAATGGGATGCGCGTTGGATTCGAAATTGGATGAAAAACCTAGGGATTGAATCCTATGTTGGAAGCTCTGGTCGTATATTTCCCAATGAAATGAAAGCAGCTCCATTACTGCGTGCTTGGTTAAAAAGTTTAGTAGATACCAAGGTCAATTTTCATTATCGGCATCAAATTACCGCGCTTAATCAAAATGAACTGACAGTTTTTGATACTCAATCCAATTCAATACGAACTGAGCAATTTGATGCGATTGTATTGGCGTGTGGCGCTGTGTCATGGGCACAGTTGGGTAGTGATGGGGCTTGGCAGTCATGGTTGGCTAAAGAAGAGTTAAAAGCGTTTTCCCCGAGTAATGCTGGTGTAGTCAGAGCTTGGTCTTCGTATATGGAACCTATATTTGGCTCGCCACTCAAACGAGTTGAAGCTTGGGTGGATCATCAGCCCAAAGCTAAGGGTGATATCGTGATCACCCATTATGGTTTGGAGAGTGGGTTGGTCTATAAGCATGGTCGGGCACTTCGAACACAATTGCAATATCAAGATTCCATGGTTTTAAATTTAGATTTACTGCCAGAATTATCTGAGCATGAAATCATCTCTAAACTTAAGAATGCTAAGAAGCAAAGTATTAATAATATTTGGCGAAAATTGGGATTAGACACTGCAAAGTCAAATTTATTACGTGAATTGACCCCAAAGCATGATTGGGCGATTGCAGAGAAAATGGCTCAGCATATTAAACATTTATCTATCAAACTAGATAGTTTTAGACCTATTGAAGAAGCCATTAGCTGCGCAGGTGGTGTACGGGAAATTGCCTTGACTAAACAGTTACAGTTGAAAAGTAATCCAATTGTTTTCTGCTGTGGAGAGATGTTGGATTGGGATGCCCCGACAGGTGGTTATTTACTTACAGCATGTTTTGCAACAGGTCGAGCAGCAGGATTAGGTGTAATTGAATACCTAAATAAAACTGTTGAAAAAGACTAGCCAAGCGCTAGTCTTTATTTATGATTATTTCGCAGTGAGTGCATTTCCTTCAAATTTAATGCCATCCCATCCATGAATCATGAATTGACGGATATTCTGATGATCTGATGCTTCAGGTGTCGCCAGAACAGAAGCGTAGTGTTCTGCAAAAAGCTGTAATGTTTGTTCTTGAGAAAGACCATTTAATTTGGCAAAGGAAAAAACTTTAGCACTCCCTTGATTTTCATTACTGGCATTATATTGTTGACCATTACTAAATGCGGTTGGCGTATGTGTATAACCTGCTTCAATAAATGAAATTACGTCGGCAAATTTTGCTTCGCCATTTTTTAATTGTTTCAATAATGCTTGAGCCATAATTGAGTCCTTACACGTTTAAATTTGCTACATCTTAACGAAAAAACGCGTGAATCCAAGACAATAATTCGTTACTTTTTAAGGTGAAAATATGATCAATACACGAGAACGGACATAATATGAGTTGGTTATGGGTAACATGTGGTGGAGCGATTGGTGCAACACTTCGATATATGACCAGTATGTGGTTCATGCAAAATGCAGATCAATTTCCATGGGCAACTTGGATTGTGAATATCTTGGGCTGTGTTCTAGCAGGGGGATTTTTTGCATTCAGTTTACAATATCCTGTATTACAACATGAGGCTCGCCTATTTTTTATGGTTGGCATATTAGGTGGTTTTACCACATTCTCAAGTTTTGGCTTGGAAACTTTTCAATTGATAAAATCTGGGCAATACAATTTGGCACTGATGTATGTTGTGAGTAGTATCATGATTGGACTCTTGGGATTGGTTTTGAGTTTTTCCTTTACTCAATTTTATTTAACCCATAAATAACGATAAGAATAAAAAAAAGCCTAAATTGGAGGAGTAAATTTAGGCTTTAAAATAGTGAGAGTCGAAAATTTTATTATTTACGTTTAAAGCGACCGAAACGCTTATTGAAACTTGCCACACGTCCTTCATTATTAGCTTGACGGACTTCACCAGTATAGAAAGGGTGCGAAGCACTTGAAATATCTAGCGTGACATAGGAGTAAGTTTTCCCTTGATATTCTTTTGTTTGCTTTGACTGAATCGTACTACCGATGATGAAATACTGATCTGCGTTGGTATCATGAAATAGTACTTCATGGTATTCAGGATGAATATTGGGACGCATGGAAACACTCCTAATTATTTATATTTTGTTATAATATAACATAACAACAATGAACATTGTAAGGTCTTGTTAATTTTTCAATTAGGAACGAGCGTTTCAAACAAATCATTGAGATTGTCATCGACTTTTAAGTTAATCAGATTCCAATAGTGTCCAGAAATAGTACGATTGACCATTAATGTGTCTGGAGAGGGCTTAAATGTATCCCAATACTTAAGTGATTTTTTCACTAAAATGACGCCATCATGATGAGATGAGTTTTCAGCAAAATTGTATTGTGTGGTAAGGGGTCTGAGCAACACTTCTAACCATTGTTTGTAAAGTTCCTCAGGGAATTTTCCTGTTTCAGCAAGAGCATCCAACGCGAATAGATGTTGTTCAATCTCTTGGATATTTTCAGCACGACCAGCGCGAACTAATTTTTTAAATCGATCCACCAGTTCAGCAGATAAGGTTTTAACACCACCAAAATCATAGATGATGACACTACCATCTGAGCGGAAAGCAAAATTGCCAGGATGCGGATCACAATGAAAGCGTTTTAGATAGAAAATCTGATGGCCAAGAGCCTGAATTAGTCGACGACCAATTTCGTTACGTGTTTCAAGCGGCCAAGTGCTTGCGGTTTCAATATTGTCACCTGCTTCTAAGCTCAGTGTAAGAACTCGTCTGCTGGAATAATCTTTGAAAACTTGTGGGATAATAATTTTAGAATCCAATGCTTGATGGAAGGTTCTAAATACCTCTAAATTTTGCGCTTCAATTTCATAGTTGAGCTCTTCGTGTAAGCTGTCTTGAATTTCTGCAAATAATCGATCTTGTAATTTTTTATCTACTTTTAATACACCCATCAAACGTAAAGCCAAGCGGACTTGTTTTAAATCGCTTTCGCATGCTTCATCTACGCCTGGGTACTGTACTTTTACAACGACTTCTTGGCCATTTTTTAAGGTTGCTTTATGAACTTGCCCAATCGAAGCTGCTGCAAAAGGTTGTTCATCAAATGTTTTAAAAACATCTAACAGTGGCTGACCAAGTTCTTTTTCAACTTGTTGCTTGATTTGCTGGAAGGGCATCGCAGGGGCTTGACGTTGTAATTTAGCAATAGCCTTTGCGACTTCAGGCGGGAAAATATCTTTGTATTGTGATGCAATTTGACCAACTTTCATTACAGCACCTTTCATTTCCCCAAGGGTGTCTGCAATTTGAACACCAATGTCTTGAAAGAGCTTACTGCGTGCTTCGTTTTTTTTATCATCATCTGCATTAAAGGTGCGGATAGAGTTGGACACGGTTTTAGTAGCAATACTTGCAGTCATACCTGCGAGTTTCATGAAACGACGGCCGGGAGAGCTCGCTTTGTTTGCCATGAGTTGAGAACCTCGATTCATTATTTTCATCTTCTGATTTGATCATAGGCGACAAATCAAAAGATGCATATTTGAAATTGTTAATGAGTTGTAAGTAAATGATTGGCATAAAAAAATAAATCCCGAGCATTCGGGATTTATTGTTCATGATGATTGACTACGCTCAAGTCGCTGATTATTCATATATAAACGTCCGAGTAAGAGTACACAGGCAATACTTAACCCCACGATCAATCCAATCCATACACCCGCAGGACCAATGTTGGTAAATCTAGAGAGATATACGCCTACAGGGAATGCAATCATCCAATAGGCAAGCATAGTAATCCACATAGGACCCTTCGTATCTTGCATGCCTCTTAGACATCCTGCAGCACTGATTTGCCAAGCGTCCATCAGTTGGTAAGCAACAGCGAATAGCACCAAGTAAACCGCAATTTGAGTCACCAATACATCAGAGGTATATAACGCGACAATTTGATGGCGGAAGACCCACAATAAAACCATGGTCATTACTGCCAGTACAGTACTTGTTGCTAAACCCAACCATTGGACTTTACGCATAGATTGGTAATCCTTTTCACCATAATACGTTCCCACTCGGATGGTAAGTGCGATCGCGAGAGACATCGGGATCATAAATAATTGTGACGTAATGGAGATGGCGATCTGATGCGCTGCTACCGTAATTTCACCCAATGGACTCAATACAATTGCAGCGGTACTGAAAATACTGACCTCAAAGAAGATAGCCAAGCCAATTGGGAAACCTAAAGCAAGGATGCGTTTTAACCAGTAGCGATCAATTTTTTCAAAATGACTAAAGGGTTGGGTTTTTTGATATGCCTGATTATTCAAGATATACAATGCCAACGTGATCAGCATCAGCCACTGTAGAATTGCCGTTGCAAATCCACATCCAGCACTTCCCAATGCAGGAATTGGACCTAGACCATACATAAACACAAAATTAAGCGGAATAAGTACGACTAAGGCCATTAAACTGATCACAGTCACTGGGCGTGGATTACCAATCGCCTCAGAGTATCCTCGTAGTGCAGCAAACATAGTGACCGCTGGCATACCGAATCCAATCGCATGTAAGAATAGGCCAGCTTTAGGGTGAAGTGACTCTGGAACGCCAAGAAGAGGAAGCGTATAGGGGAGAATCTGTAAGACTAGACCAGCAATAATCCCGAGAACTAAAGCAACCCATAATGCTTGTCGTGTAATAGTGGCAATTTTCTCTGGAGTCCTCGCACCGTTTGCTTCAGCAACTAACGGCGTTGTTGCAATCATAATGCCGCTAAATAGCAACATGACAGGAATCCAAAGACCGACCCCGACAGCAATTGCCGCTAAGTCTAATGCAGATAAATGTCCTGCCATAATGGTATCAATCAGCCCTAGTCCTGCTTGCGAAAATTGCGTAATCAAGATTGGGATCATGAGATGAAATAGTTTTTTTAATTCATAACTGATGTTGGAAGTTGCAGTCACATTAGACACAAAAATTACTCATCGTTTTTATGTGCTTAGAATGAAGGTTTAGCGTTGTAAAGTGAGAAGCACACCTATAAAAATCACCACGCCACCCAAAATGCGCTGCCAATTAATGGCAATTTTTTCTGTACCTAAAATTCCAAAATGGTCGACTATCATGGACATAACAATCTGTCCAAAGATAATTAATGCCGATAAGGTTAAGAAACCTAATTTAGGTGCGGAATAAATACTAATACTGATGGCATAAACACCTAAAAAACCGCCAAGCCAAAGATGCCAAGGAATTTGTAAAATTTCGCTCAATTGTGGTTTTTCAGTCTGTTGAAAAAAAACCAGTATTGCGAGAACTATTGTACCAATCAAAAATGATAAAAGTGCAGCTTGTAATGGAGAATATAAATATTCACGTAATTGCGTATTAATCGCAGTTTGGAAGGTCATTGCGATTCCGATCCCTAGTGCTAAAGGGATAAAGAATAAAAATTGGCTCGCGACTTTAAACATAAATGCACCCACGTCCTTGTTTTATATTGAGTGTAAAGTAAAAACTGAATCAGTTCTGAGCGTTATGGTGTAGTCATGTTAAAATAAGTTTTTTAAGTTTTTGAGCTGTACGTTTGGCTACTTTGAATCCACAAGATATTCCATTGTCACTTTATATTCATATGCCGTGGTGTGTGCGTAAATGTCCATATTGCGACTTTAATTCGCATGCAGTACCCAATGGGGCATTGTCCATGGCGTTGGAGAAAGAATATTTACAAGCATTGGTTGAGGATTTCAAAACACAGATAAATTTTGCTCAGGATCGTCAAATTCATAGCGTGTTCATAGGTGGAGGTACTCCTTCTCTCATTTCTGCTCAAGGGTATCAATGGCTATTTACTCAGCTAAGCGCTTTGATTCCGTTTGAGGATGATTGTGAAATTACCTTAGAAGCCAACCCGGGCACGGTAGAACATGATCCATTTGCAGATTATTTAAAGGCGGGGATCAATCGATTGTCTTTAGGTGTCCAAAGTTTTAACTCGAATCATCTTCAAAAACTGGGGCGTATTCATTCCAACCAAGATGCAATTTCAGCAATTGGTTTGGCGAAGGATGCAGGCTTTAAGCGAATTAATGTTGATTTAATGCACGGCTTACCTGAACAAACGCTTGAACAAGCATTACTTGACTTAAAACTTGCCGTGGAGCACGGTGCTACACATATCTCGTGGTATCAGTTAACCATTGAGCCCAATACCGTATTTTTTCGAACTCAACCTATATTGCCTGTCGATGATGTATTAGAAGAAATTCAGGTACAGGGTGAGGCCTATTTAATCGAAAATGGTTTTACTAACTACGAAGTGTCGGCTTGGCGTAAAGAAAAACCCTCAGCACATAATTTAAATTATTGGCAATTTGGCGATTACTTAGCGATTGGTGCTGGTGCGCATGCTAAAGTGACGCTAAGTGATGGTGTATATCGTTACCAAAAAACACGATTACCGAAAGATTATCTAGCGAAAGTCCCTGCAGAGCATTTGCAGTTTAAGAAAATTGAAGCTGATGAAATGCCATTCGAATTTATGATGAATGCACTGCGACTTAATCAAGGTGTACCAACCTCATATTATGAAGCTCGTACAGGTTTATCTTTGAAATCAATCCAAGTTCAAATTCAGTCATTGATTGACAGAAAATTAATGGTAGATGATCCAAACCGTTTGTCATGCACTGCTCAAGGACATTTATATTTGAACTCATTGCTTGAGGAGTTTCTGTAAGTTCTATAGTTAAATTCCAATGTAATTTTTAACAGTGAAACTGTTAAATCCACACTTATTTCGCTCCTTTACTGTGAAAATAATGATGGGTTTTTTAATGGTTCTCATCAAGATAGGTAATAAAAATGAAATTAGTTCTAGTGGCTTCAATCTTGGGATTGGCATTCGTTGGTTGTGCTGATAAAAACAAAAATAGTGAGCAAATGTCAGAACAAGAGAGACCAGCGCATTTAAATGCTGAAGCTTCTGCGCCTGTTGATCAAGTTGCTCGTGCTGAAGGTGAACAGGTGATCCATTTTACTGGACCAATGGATTTAACATTAGAGCTAAAAACAAACGACAATTTTCAAACGGCAGAACTCAGGGATAACTCAGATGCGGTTTATCACTTGAAGAGCACGGTTGCTGCAAGTGGTGTGAAACTTGCAAATGAAGATGGAGTTTCAATTCATTTTAAAAATTTCAATGGTTTGAATGAGGGAACAGTTGAACTCGTGAAAGATAAGCCAATAGAGATTAAAGAGTACCGTGAGCATTAAAATATATGCATTAATTTACAACACCTGATTGGATATTCAATCAGGTGCTTTTTTATTCCTTAATTTGAGCGTTGATCTTCAACATATTTTTTTAAATGATTAGCCATTTCCCACTGAGAACCAATAAAACGATACAGGGCTTCAACTTCTTGTTTTGTCGCGCCTTGAATGAATTTATCGTCTAAAGTTACTTCAATAGTTCGTTCAAATTCTGTGCTATTAGCGTTGATACGATCAAATTCATAGGTAATTTTTGAATGGATTGGGACTTGAGCAAATTGCTCTATGGTTGCGATAACAAACTTCTTATCTTTCTCAAACTCAATCACATGCCATTCATTACTCCAATCTTTTATGCCTGGAATCGGGCTGCTAATAAACTCTTTAAAAGTCGTACCTTTTTGAACGCGAATATTCTTAGGCTCGATGGCTTGAGTTGCACCCACATTAATTTTTGGCCAAAGATTTACATTGGTTAAAATATTAAAGACTTCACTCACAGGGCGATGAATAATAACTTCAGCAGAGCCACTCGCCGAGTAATTCAAATTCTTTGTTGAATACGTCGTGGTTTGTTGGTGATGTTTAATATCCGATTCAGCGAAGCTATTTGTAGCGAAAAAGACTGCACTGAGTAAAGAGAAGGAGATCAATGTCTTATGCATATTATTTTCCTTTTTGTATCTTGATAAAAGCTCATTTGGAATATTTATATCGCTTGATCAAGATACCACTGTTGTATTCTTGCTCTAAATGTAATTTCGTATTCTTAAAGTAAGATAGTTTATTCGATCAATAAAAAAAGACCGCCTTGGCGGTCTTTTTTCTATGAAATCTTAGTAATCAAAACTGAAGTGTTCAGCTTCTAAAGACATTAAAGTTTTCGAAGGGTTAACCATAGATTCAGCATGACCTTGAGCACGAGGAAGTAAACGCTCAAAGTAGAAATCTGCAACTTTGATTTTCGCTTTGTAGAATTCTGGAGTTTCTTGACCATCACCTGATGCTAACTTCGCTGATGCCACTGCTGCTTGTTGAGCCCAGTAATATGCCATCATTGCATAACCAGAGAACATTAAGTAATCCACAGAAGCACTTGAAACGATGTCGCGATCTTTGCGTGCAGCAAGCATAATACGTACAGTTAATGCGTTCCATTGTGCACAAATCTTAGTTAAGTCCCAAGCAAAACGGCGCATGTATTTATTGCGTGCGTGCTGGCCACAGAATTTTAAGATTTCAGCTGTATAGTCACGAACGACTTTGCCTTTAGAAGATAACAGTACTTTACGACCGATTAAGTCTAGTGCTTGAACACCAGTTGTACCTTCGTAAAGCGTTGAAATACGCGCATCACGAACGATCTGCTCCATACCATGTTCTTTGATATAACCATGGCCACCAAAGACTTGCATACCGTGGTTTGCTGCTTCTAAACCTAACTCTGTTAAGAAGCCTTTCAAAATTGGGGTATAGAAACCTAATTTATCATCGTAATCATCAAACTTCGCTTGATCACCTTGAGCTAAAGCATCAGTCATTTTGTCAGCAAGCTGTGCAGCATGATAGATCATTGCACGGCCACCTTCAGCAATCGCTTTTTGAGTCAAAAGCATACGACGAACATCAGCATGATGGATAATTGAGTCAGCTACTTTTTCAGGCTCTTTTTTACCTGAGAGTGCGCGCATTGACATACGTTCTTTTGCATAAGGTAATGCACCTTGGAATGCAAGTTCTGCATGTGCTAAACCTTGAACAGCAGTTCCGATACGCGCCGTATTCATGAAGGTAAACATTGCGTGTAAGCCTTTGTTGACTTCACCAATCAGATAACCCGTTGCAGCATCAAAGTTCAGTACGGCAGTAGCAGATGCTCTGATCCCCATTTTGTGTTCAATAGAACCGCAAGCCACAGGATTGCGTTCGCCTACACCACCATCAGCAGTTGGGATGAATTTTGGAACAATGAATAATGAAATACCACGCGTACCAGCTGGAGAGTCTGGAAGACGTGCCAACACAATATGAATGATATTTTCAGTTAAATCGTGTTCACCCGCAGAAATAAAGATTTTAGTACCTGTGATAGCATAAGTACCGTCACCTTTAGGCTCAGCTTTAGTTTTAACTTGACCCAAGTCTGTACCACATTGTGGTTCAGTTAAACACATTGTGCCTGACCATGTACCAGCAGTGAGGTGAGGCATGTAGGTGTTTTTCTGTTCTTCAGTACCAAATTGCATGATGGTATTCATACAACCCATACTTAAGCCCGGATACATCGTGAAAGACCAGTTTGCTGTACCCATCATTTCTGATTTGATCAGGTTCAGCGACATAGGCAGTGCTTGACCACCAAACTCTTCAGGATACGAAAGACCTTGCCAGCCACCTTGTACAAACTGCTCGTAAGCTTCTTTGAAACCTTTAGGCGTTTTGACTTCGCCATCTTTAAAATGACAGCCTTCTTCATCTCCAGACTGATTAAGTGGAGATAATACATTTTCACAGAAATCTGCAGCACCTTCGATAATCATATCGACAGTATCAGAGTCAGCAGCTTCGCCGTTGCTTAGAGTTTTATAGTGCGCAGGATAATCAAAAACTTCGTTCATTAAGAAACGAATATCACGTACGGGCGCTTTATATGCAGGCATTGAACTTTTCCTAATTTGAATAGAGAAAATACTTGTTAGATGATCCGATTATTGACCTACAACACTAAAAAAACATTGATGTAAGTCACGGAAATAAATGTCAGAATTGCGAATTAGTGTTTAGGCTCTTGAATGAATATAAACTGAATTCATTTGTTGTAGTAGGAGTTTATTAGAAAAAATAATATTATTAATACATAAGCTTAGGTTGGTTTTGTTGTGTGGATGATCATATGTTTAATTTGAATTTATTCAATTTGAATATGCACTAAAAATATGTCACTAAAATCAATTCGAAGAGATTTAATCGATATTATAGAGAGAAAAAAGTGCAATTTAAAAAATTGCACTGTTCACAAGGCACTAAACGTGTGCAAAAACTAAATAAAATCTTTTAATTCTGGACGCACACCATTCCAAATCGCGAAAGATTCAATCGCTTGTCCAACGAGCATTCCAAATCCTTCTGCAGTCGGAATTCCACGCTGTTTCGCTTGATCAAGGAAAGTGGAAGGTTTGCCATAGGCCATTTCATAGGCATATTTGAATTTTAACTGTTGAGGTAGAGTGATTGCATCGCCAGATAAGCTTGCCGAGGTAGCATTAATAACAATATCAAATTCACCTGCTATGTGATCAAGACCACAAGCGTTTAGCTCTAGATCTGGGACAGCAGGTTGTAAGTCCTGAATCAATTGCTCTGCGCGAGCAACCGTTCGATTAGCAATCATGATTTTATTTACACCAGCTTTATGCAGTGGATAAATCACGCCACGTGTTGCACCACCTGCGCCTAAAATAAGCACGCTTGCTTGCTCAAGAGGCCAATTTAAATGTTGAATGGCTGCAACAAGTCCTTGGCCATCGGTATTGTCGCCATGCAATACACCATTTTTCATCCATAGTGTATTTACTGCTTTTGCAATTTTGGCACGTTCAGTGAGTACATCACATTGTGCAAAAGCTTGTTCTTTAAACGGCACCGTGACATTCAGACCAATACCACCAGCCTTAAAAAATTCATTGATACTCTGTGTAAAACCATCGAGAGGAGCAAGGCGTTTGCTATATTCAAGGATCACCCCAGTCTTTTGTGCGAACGCATGATGAAGCTCTGGAGATCGAGATTGTTCAATGGGATTTCCAATTACGGCAAATTGTTTGCGCATTGCTCTAATTCCTGATGAAGAAGTAGCAAACAATATACGTCAAATGCAGAAAGTTCCCAATATGAACATATTCAATGAAGTGTATTAATGACTTGGGTTACAAATTTCAAATAGGGTATGAAGTAAAATATGCGCAATGTTGAGCAGTAGACCAACAGCTGCAAACACCATCAAGCTAAAACCAAAGCTATCATTGAGTAGTGTTTCTGAAAATATAGTGGTACTGATTGCACTCAAAAGAGCAATAACCAGTGTCCAAAATACGACAACACGTGCGCGAATAGAGTTGTGTTGCATATCGATTCCTTATGCAGAAGTAAAAACTTCCATGAGTAATACAAGTAAAAATTGATTGTACAGTACTTTGCTTAAATTAAACTTAAGAGCTGTGTCAGAAGTGTGACAAAATTTAATCAATTTATCTATTGTGCCTTTTTTTCTAAGAGAATGTAATGGAATTATTCAATTTCGTTAGACAATGGGATGAATATATTGCTCAACAAAAAAGCCCTGTTTTAACAGGGCGAGTGATTTACATTTAATGCAGTTCAGCGAGCCAATCTCTCGGTTTTAAATAGTAGTCGGTTAATTTTTTTTCAGCAGAGCCTTCATCCCATTCAGGTCTGTATTTCCAACCCGTTAATGGAGGAAGACTTACTAAAATAGACTCAATTCGACCGCCAGTTTGTAATCCAAATAACGTCCCTCGATCGTAAACTAAGTTATATTCCACATAGCGCCCACGACGATACAATTGGAAATCGCGTTGAGCTTCACTATAGGGTTTATCTTGATTACGTTGGAAGATTGGTAGAATCGCATTGAGATATCCATTGCCTACAGCTTGCATGTATTTAAAACAAGTTTCGAAATCCCACTGATTTAAGTCATCAAAAAATAATCCACCGACACCACGTTGTTCATCACGATGCTTCAAATAAAAATAATCATCACACCATTTTTTATGATCTTGGTAGACATGATCGCCAAAAGGTGCACAAAGATCGTGCGCAGTTTGATGCCATGATTTAACATCTTCATCATTCGGATAAAATGGCGTTAAATCAAAACCGCCGCCAAACCACCAAATAGGATCTTGTCCTTCTTTTTCTGCGACAAATAGTCTTACGTTGGCATGTGAGGTCGGCACATTTGGATTTCTAGGATGGATCACTAAAGAAACCCCCATGGCTTGTGCTTGTGCGCCAGCTATATGTGGGTGCCGTTCGGTAGCAGATGCTGGTAACTTTGAAATATTGATGTGCGAGAACATCACACCACCTTTTTCGATCACCGTACCATCTTGCAATACACGTGATCTGCCACCACCACCTTCGGGACGTTCCCAATCATCAATCTCAAATTGGGCATTACCGCCACCTTGTTGTTCTTGTTGTTCAAGCGCAGCACAAATTCGAGTTTGTAAGTCGAGTAAAAATTCACGAACACGTTGAATATCTGCAGAAGTCGGGTGTGACATACCAAGCCTCTTGGGCAATGAAAAACTAGCTACATCAAAACATAAATTGTGTGAAAGATTAAGGTGATTTTATCGATATAGCAGATCGAGATTTAAGTTTAGTCAGGGTAAAAGTACTTTGTGATTTGAATTTACTTATGAATCCTGACCAAGATACTAGGTTGAATTAAAAGAATAAGCTCCTCAAAATAGGACGACTGAAAGCAGTTAAGCTTTTAATATGTGGTAATTTTAAAGGTGGGGATATGTTCGAAAACGTTGTTTCACTGGTGCAAAAATATAATGTTCCAGGTCCTCGATATACGAGCTATCCCACAGTTCCGTATTGGGAGCAGTCGACTTTTGATCAAGTACTATGGCAGCAAAAACTAAAAATACGTTTTGATAAATCGAATACCCAACATGGTATTAGCCTTTACATTCACTTACCTTTTTGCGAGTCCTTATGTACTTTTTGTGGATGTCATAAAAAAATCACTAAAAAACATGAAATGGAACAGCCTTATATTTTGGCTTTGTTAAAAGAATGGAAATTGTATTGTGAGTTATTTGTAGAGCGTCCTTGGATTAAAGAGATACATCTAGGGGGAGGGACACCTACATTTTTTTCTCCTCAGCATCTTAAACAGTTGATTGATGGGCTTTTAGCACTATCAGAAGTAGCTGAAGATCATCAATTTAGTTTTGAAGGACATCCTAATAATACTTCTTACGATCATTTAAAGACGCTGTTTGAATTGGGTTTTAGACGCGTTAGCTTTGGCGTGCAGGATTATAATGAAACCGTGCAGAAAGCGATCCACCGAATTCAACCTTTTGAACACGTAAAGCAGGTTACAGAATGGGCGCGTGAAATTGGTTATACGTCTATTTCGCATGATTTGGTCTACGGGCTGCCCTTTCAATATTTAGATGATGTTTTAAACACAATTGATCAAACCATTCAAATTAAGCCAGATCGTTTAGCCTTTTACAGTTATGCACATGTACCATGGATCAAAGGTAATGGGCAACGTGGTTTTAAAGACCATGATGTTCCGCGCGATGAAGAGAAAAGACAGTGTTATGAGCAAGGAAAACAAAAATTATTGTCTGCTGGATATCATGAAATAGGGATGGATCATTTTGCGCTTGAGCATGATGATATGTATCAGGTATTTCAAGCCCAACAATTACATCGTAATTTCATGGGATATACCGTTTCAAAAACAGAAGTGATGATTGGTTTAGGGATGTCAGCTATTGGCGATTGTTGGCAAGGTTTTGCCCAAAATGAAAAGACGCTTGAAAATTATTATGCTCGATTAGAACAAAATGAAATTCCAGTTTTTAAAGGTCATCTTTTAACAGAAGAAGATTTGAAAATCAGAAAACACATTTTAAATCTCATGTGCCACTTTGAGACGAATTGGCAAGGTGACATGGATTTTGCACAGCGACCACAAGTTTTAGAAGATTTAGCTGAAATGCAAAATGACCAACTTGTGAAGATGAGTGAATATGGATTGAAGGTAACGAAAGCTGGAAAACCATTTGTACGAAATATCTGTATGGCTTTCGATTTAAGGTTAAAAAGAAACAAACCTGAAAATCGGATATTTTCTATGACGATATAGTCATCTTCACAAATTAGATTGAGTCTAAGTGAAAAAATACCCCTAAGCATCGGGGTATTTTTTTACAACGATTAAATTATGCTGTAGTTAAAAATCATCCTTTTGGTACATATGTGACATGCGCTCATGTTTGGTTTTTAAGTATTCTTCATTGAATTTATTCAAACCGACCGTTAAAGGGACACGATCAATCACATCAATTCCTAAATCAGTTAAAGCTTTAATTTTGAGAGGATTGTTTGTGACAAGTTTGACTTGTTTCACTTGTAAGTGATCCAGCATGATACTGCACATATCGTATTTACGCGCATCAGCGGGTAAGTTGAGCATCAGGTTAGCATCCACTGTGTCATGTCCTTGGTCTTGCAAGGCATAAGCACGAATTTTATTGGTTAAACCAATACCACGACCTTCTTGACGTAAATATAAAATTACGCCTTGTCCTGCTTCGTTAATCAGTTTTTGAGTTGCTTGAAGTTGTGGGCCACAATCACATTTTAATGAAGCAAAAGCATCGCCTGTTAAACATTCGGAATGGATTCGAACCAAGACAGGAGAGGTGGGTGCTGTATCTAATCCTTTTGACAATGCTACGTGTTCTTCACCAGTTTTAGGGTCTTGAAAAACAGTGATTTTAAAATCACCAAAGGCAGTGGGTAATTTAGATGTGGCAACAAACTCTATAGGCACAGCGACTTCCATTACATGTTCATAATTTGGCTAAAGTATAGCTGAATGATCAGACCATAGTTGAGTATCATTGTGCAAATTTACACAGAAGATTTCCTTTTTTTTGCAAAGCACAAGATAATAGTTGATAAGTAGCATCGATATTCAGGATAATCTAGCTACCTAACAACGCCCGTTTAGCGAAAGCTCAACACTGGACCAATATAAATGTGGTTGATTTAAGGTGTTTTTTTTCGATTTCTCGATCAATAAGAAGAATCGAGCTAACCCATTTACCTAGCTTAGGATTTGCCAGGCTTTAGAAGGCATTGCCACATATGTTGTATACCGAAATACCTAGTCAACGTCCTGTTACGCCTTTGTTGGATGCGATTGATCATCCAATGCAATTGCGTCAACTAGCCAAAGAACAATTGAGTCAAGTGTCGGACGAGCTACGTCAATTTATTTTGTATGCTGCTGGACAAAGTGGTGGGCATTTCGGTGCCAATCTAGGTGTAATCGAATTAACTGTTGCCTTGCATTATTGTTTCAATACACCGCATGATCGTCTTATCTGGGATGTGGGACATCAAGCATATCCACATAAAGCTTTGACTGGACGTCGTGAGCAACTGACTACAATTCGTGCAAAAAATGGCTTGGCGGCGTTTCCAGCTCGTGAAGAGTCTGAATTTGATACTTTTGGTGTGGGCCACTCATCGACTGCTATTTCAGCGGGTTTGGGAATGGCTTTAGCTCGTCGTTATCAAAAAGATCCTTGTGAAGTGGTTGCAATTATCGGTGATGGTGCAATGACAGCAGGGATGGCATTCGAAGCCATGAATGATGCTGTTGCACATAATGCTGATCTCATGGTGGTGCTGAACGATAATGATATGTCGATTTCATGTAGCACGGGTGGTTTTGCAAAACATTTGGCTGCGATTTGGGAAAAAGGGCAGTCTGTGCATATTGATGAGCAGGGTAATCCATTTATTCAGGATTATCCTGAGTGGGACTACACTTCACGCTTACATTGTGCTGCTACAGAGGCTGCAGATAACTTATTTAAAGCGATTGGATTTGACTATTTTGGTCCATTCGATGGTCATAATGTCGATGAACTTGTTAATGTATTTAGTGCCTTAAAAAAACGTAAGGGGCCGCGCTTAATTCATATCTATACCAAGAAAGGTAAGGGCTTCGCACCTGCTGAAGCAGATCAAATAAAATATCACGCAATTGCTAAATTAAATGCTGCAGCAGCTTCAACAAAAGCGCCCAAATATTCTGATGTTTTTGGGCAATGGTTGTGCGATGAAGCCCAGCTAGATGATAAGTTGTTAGCCATTACACCTGCCATGTGTGAAGGTTCAGGTATGGTGCAATTCGCCAAACAATATCCTGATCGTTACTTTGATGTGGCAATTGCAGAACAACATGCAGTGACTTTAGCTGCAGGTATGGCGTGTGAAGGTTTAAAACCAGTAGTGGCAATTTATTCAACCTTCTTACAGCGTGGTTATGATCAGCTCATTCATGATGTGGCATTACAAAACCTTGATGTCACATTTGGTATCGATCGTGCAGGTTTAGTAGGTGAAGATGGACCAACCCATGCTGGTGCATACGATTACGCATTTATGCGTACAGTTCCGAATATCGTGATTATGGCACCAAAAGATGAAAATGAATGCCGTCAAATGCTACATACCGCTTATTTGCACCCGGGTCCTGCTGCAGTACGTTATCCACGCGGAAATGGTTTAGGTGTTGAAATTCAAAAAGAACTGACAGCGCTTGAAATTGGTAAAGCTGAGTTAACTTTGGAGCTGAATGTAAAAGCCGAAGAAGTGATTACTATTTTAGCTTTCGGTAGCCGCGTGAGTGTTGCAGAACATGCTGCTCAGCTTTTAGTTGATCAATTGGATGTTGCAGTACGCGTTGTGAATATGCGTTTTGTTAAACCCCTAGATGGTCAAATCATTCGACAATATGCAGATCAAACCCAACTTTTTGTAACGGTTGAAGAGCATGCAGTCATGGGTGGTGCTGGAAGTGCTGTGAATGAATTTATAATGGCCGAACACATTCTCAAGCCAGTTTTGAACATAGGCTTACCTGATCAATTCTTAGCACAAGCCAGTCATGGTGAGATGCTTAAAGATTGTGGATTGGATGCAGAAGGTATCCAATCTTCAATTCAACAAGCTTGGTTAAAGCTTGTACAGGTGGTTTAAATACAAGTCATAAAATTTTAGAAACATTTTTTACCTAAAAGCGCCGATATTTGATAAAATGTCGGCGCTTTTATGCATTATTCTTTATCAGTATCTTCAAATTTGTAGTGGGTGTTCAATGGAACCTATGGTGGTGATGGCTGCGCGTGCGGCTCAAACAGTTGGTCAAGAGCTTTTAAAAGCGCATCAGAATCGTCATAAACTTGATCTGCAAGTTGAAGAAAAAGGTATCGAAGGTCCTGTGACTCGCGTTGATCGCTATGTTGAAGAATTGACGATCGATATCTTGCGCAAAAGCTATAAAAATCACAGCTTCCTTGGTGAAGAGTTTGGTATGCAAGAAGGTAAAGGTCACGATGCTGATTGGTGTTGGGTGATCGATCCTTTAGATGGTACTTTAAACTTCATTAATGGTGTCCCACACTTCTGTATTTCTATTGCAGTTCAACATAAAGGCGTGACTCAACACGGTGTTGTGTATGACCCTATCAAAGATGAATTGTTCTCTGCGAGTCGCGGTCGCGGTGCAATGATGAACCAACGTCGTATTCGTGTGAATGTAAAAGATAGTTTAGATCGTACGTTCTTGGCTGTTGGTCATGCATATCGTGCTAAACGCGATGGCGAAGTAGTTTCTTATGCAAAAAATCACTTCGATTCTTTGTTGGCAGTATCTGAACAAGGCGCTCAATTCCGCCGTTTAGGTTCAGCAGCACTCGACTTAGCTTATGTTGCTGCTGGTCGTTACGATGGTTATTTCGAACTTGGTTTGAAACCATGGGATATCGCAGCGGGTGAGCTAATTGTTAAAGAAGCTGGTGGTACAGTAGTTGATGCGCGCGGTGGTTCAAACTCAATGGAAAATGGTCAAGTCTTGGCTTGTTCTATGAAATTATTGAAACCATTGATGCAAGCAGTTGTCCCAGCTTGGGGTGCTGCTGCTAAATAAGCAGATCAAATTTATGAAAGCTCCCTAATAGGGAGCTTTTTTATCTCCAAAACATGATAAATTTGAATATTTGTACTTGAATGCACCAAAAAGCAATTAAACTTAATGACATTATAAAAAAATCTGTTATACTCCGCGCACGCACTAAATTTCGTTCATTACCTGAACATTTCTCTTCTATATTGTGTATGCGCGTCCGGTCCAAAGAGAGGACATTATTTCGCGCCCCACCCAATCGCTAAAAGCGATTCCTTCAGGTTCAGGCTGTAATCATGTGTGCGTTATACGCATCGTCGTTCTCGGATCGCCGCTGATTCTATATTTTCAGCGATTATTGCTGTACCGCTTTTTGCCGATGTCCATCAGACTTTATTTAATGGAGCACCCAATTTTCGGGTGAAAAACTCTATGAGCAAAACTTTTGCTGATTTTCCACTACACGAATCACTTCAACAAGCATTACAAGCATTAGGCTTTACATCGCCTACTCCTGTTCAGGAACAATCAATTCCTGCTGCTTTAGATGGTAAAGATCTTTTAGTATCAAGCCAAACAGGTTCTGGTAAAACTGCTGCATTCTTATTACCTACACTTCACGCTTTAGCGGGTAGTGAAGATACGTTGCTTTCTTTCAAAGAGCGTATGCGTGCTGTAACTGCACCTACAATTTTAGTACTTTGCCCAACACGTGAATTGGCTCAACAGGTGAGCCAAGATGCGATTGCATTTGTACGTCACATGAAAGGTGTTCGTATTGCTGCGATTATGGGTGGTATGCCTTTTGGTAAACAAATCCAACAATTAAAAGGTGCACAAGTTGTGGTAGCGACTCCAGGTCGTTTACTTGATCTTGTAAACCGTCGTCAAATCAAATTAGACAAAGTTAAATCATTAATCGTAGATGAAGCAGACCGTATGCTTGATCTTGGTTTCTCTGAAGATTTAGAGGCGATCAGTGATTTAGCGGGTAACCGTGATCAAACATTAATGTTCTCTGCGACTTTCGCACCACGTATTATTACGTTGGCAGAACGTATGATGAATGAGCCAGAACGTATTGCGATTGAAACTGGTCACACGACGAATACTGACATCACTCAGACTCTACATTGGACTGATGGTTTTGAGCACAAGAAAAAGCTTTTAACACATTGGTTAAATGAAGAAGATCTTGATCAAGCCGTTGTATTTGCTTCTACGCAAGAAGATACAGATATGCTTGCAGAAGAACTGTCTGAAGCTGGTCTTTCAGTTGTAGCACTTCATGGTGCAATGCCACAGACTGTACGTAACCGTCGTTTGCGCAGCATTCGTGAAGGTCGCGCAAAAATTTTAGTTGCAACTGACGTTGCAGCACGTGGTCTAGATGTACCAACAATTTCACACGTGATTAACTTTGGTCTTCCAATGAAGAACGAAGATTATGTACACCGTATTGGTCGTACAGGTCGTGCAGGTCGTACTGGTAAAGCAATCACATTAGCGACTTACCGTGAACGTGGTAAAATTCGTGCTTTAGAAGACTACTTAGATGCACGTCTAGAAGTTTCTGAAATTGAAGGTCTTGAGCCATCTCCACCTCCAGCACGCGGTAGTCGTGATGGCGCTGGTCGCGGTCGTGGCCGTGGTGGTGAAGGCCGTGGCCGTGGTGGTTTCGGTGGTGGTCGTCGTTTTGAAGGTGAATCAAACTTCAAACGTCGCGAAGGTAACCGTGATGGCGAACGCCGTTCGTTTGGTGAAGATCGTCCACGTCGTGAATTCAATGGTGAAGATCGTCCACGTCGCGAGTTCAACAACGACCGTCCACGTCGTGAGTTTAATGGCGAAGATCGTCCGCGTCGCGAGTTCAACAATGATCGTCCACGTCGTGAATTCAATGGTGAAGATCGTCCACGTCGCGAGTTTAACAATGACCGTCCACGTCGTGAGTTTAATGGCGAAGATCGTCCACGTCGCGATTTCGGTGACCGTCCGCAACGTTCATTTGATGATCGTCCAAAGCGTGATTTCGGTGATCGCCCTCGTTCTAACGATGACAATCGTGGTAACCGTGTAGATTATAAACCTCGTGAAAACAGTTTTGGTGACCGTCCAAAACGTGATTTCGGTGACCGTCCAGCACGTCGTGAAGGTGGTTTTGATCGTCCAAAACGTACATTTGGTGATGACCGTCCAAAGCGTGAATTCAATAGCGATCGCCCACGTCGTAAATTTAACGACTAATCGGTATAGCTAAATAAACCAGCCTTCGGGCTGGTTTTTTATTGCTCATATAAAAAAATCTGTTAGAATAAAAGTGAATAAGTTCACATTATTTATGGTAAATGTAAAATATGAATAATAAGATTATAATGCTTGAGACGAAGCAAATGAATGTGGGTGCAATCATGATGTACGTGTTCTTTTTATTGGTATTACTTAATCTTGCCTATTATTTTTTTAGTATCACATTATAAATTTTTAAAAAAGAATAATTTCAAATCATTGTTTCATAAATAAAACACATCTTTCTATAAGCAAAATTAATAAAAATGATCAATAATGCTACAATGTCCGCTTAACCTTGTATTTTATAAATAACATTTAAATTCAGTTATTTCAGAGTATAGTATGCAAGCTGAAAAATTGTAGGAACACGCTCAGCTATGAATAATCAAATACAAATCGATGAGCAAGCGTTGATCGAAGTAAAAAATTTAAGCTTTAATCGTGGTGATCGTGTTATTTACGACCAAGTCAATTTAAAGATTCGTAAGGGTCAAATTACTGCCATTATGGGTCCTTCAGGGACGGGGAAAACCACGCTTCTTAGACTCATTGGGGGGCAACTTGTACCTGATGCAGGCGAGGTCTTGTTGGATGGCAAAAATATTAGCCAAATGAGTCGTCAGGAATTGTTTAAAGCACGTGCTCGTATGGGGATGCTCTTTCAGAGTGGTGCCCTTTTCACTGATATGACTGTCTATGAAAATGTAGCTTTCCCTATCCGCGCCCATACTCAATTGCCTGAACATCTGATTGCAGAACTGGTCGCTTTAAAACTCGAATCTGTGGGATTACGTGGCGCTGAGCAAATGATGCCTTCTGAGCTTTCTGGGGGGATGAATCGCCGTGTGGCGTTAGCTCGTGCAATTGCACTAGATCCAGATTTGATTATGTACGATGAACCATTTGCTGGTCAGGATCCCATCGTAATGGGGGTTTTAACCCGATTGATTCGTTCTTTACGAGAAGCGTTAGACCTAACGACCATTATCGTGTCTCACGATGTTGCTGAAACATTATCTATTGCAGATTACATTTATGTGGTTGCGGAAGGTAAAGTACAAGGCGAGGGCACACCTGATCAGTTAAAGAATCATAGTTCGCCTTTCGTCCGTCAATTCTTAACAGGTTCGGTCGAAGGTCCTGTGGATTATCAATTTAGTCATCAAGCGTATTTAAGTGATGAGGTGCGTACATGAATGCGATAGCCTCACTAGGTAGACGCGTTATAGAGCGTGTTCAAGGTATTGGCGTTGCAGCCATTATGCTAGTTCAAATTTTATTTTCGATGCCGACTTGGATTGGAGTCAAACTCTTTATCTATCAAATGTACCGTGTTGGCGTATTATCATTGCTTATCATTGTGGTGTCAGGACTGTTTATAGGTGCAGTCTTGGGTTTGCAGATGTATAGCATTTTGGTCACTTTCGGCAGTGAAGCGATGCTTGGTGCAGCAGTTTCGTTGACCTTGTTGCGTGAACTTGCGCCAGTGGTTGCTGCACTTCTTTTTGCGGGGCGTGCAGGATCTGCTTTAACCGCCGAAATTGGTTTGATGAAAGCGACTGAACAATTGTCTAGTATGGAAATGATCGGTGTTGATCCACTTAAACGCATTATTTCACCACGTTTATGGGCAGGTATATTTAGTTTGCCTATGCTTGCCGTAATTTTTGCTGCTGTGGGGATTATGGGCGGAAAAATGGTCGGTGTGGATTTTTTAGGTGCTGATGAAGGTTCGTATTGGAGTGGTATGGAAAGTGCCGTTCAATTTTATAAAGATGTCTTTAATGGCACGATCATCAAAAGCTTTGTATTTGCTTTAATCTGTACGTGGATTGCCGTATATCAGGGATATTCATGCGAGCCTACATCAGAAGGCATTGCGACAGCAACAACAAGAACGGTAGTGTATTCATCACTATGTGTTTTAGGATTTGATTTTGTTTTGACTGCGGTCATGTTTGGAGGTGTGTAATGAAATCACGTACGAGTGAGCTCGCAGTTGGAATATTCGTGATTCTATTTGGTTGTGCATTATTTTTCTTGGCAATGAAAGTAAGTGGCTTAGCTGGGACAAATTTAAAAGACAGTTATAGCATGACCGCAACTTTTGATAATGTGAATGGTATTAAACCACGTGCTAAAGTTGCACTGAGCGGTGTAAAAGTTGGTGAAGTTGAGTCGATCAGATTAGATCCGTTAACACGTCTTGCAACAGTGAAAATTAATTTAGATGGTGAGCTGACATCTTTCAATGATGAACAACTTAAAACTGTGCAAGAAGGTGCTTTAGAAGAGTTGCGTTATAGCAGTGACTATGAAGCTGCTACGCCATCGCAACAAAAAGAAATGGAAAAGCAACTGATCGCTAACATGAACTCCATCACCAATATTGATGAAGATGCTTACATTATGGTAGCGACAAATGGCTTACTGGGCGAGAAGTATCTCAAAATTGTTCCAGGTGGTGGTTTAAATTATTTAAAACGTGGTGATCAAATTGGCAACACACAAAGCACAATGGAAATTGAAGACTTAGTGTCTAAATTTGTGACAGGTGGTGCTGGTGATTCAGCTGCGAAAAAAGATTCAAATGGTTCATCAGATGCAGAAACTGTGGAATTCACAGATGAAACTGCTTCTTTTGTTGAATGATTAAATAGAGGAAAAATAAATGAATACGTTCGTAAAGCAAACACTGACTGTTAGCGTTTTATCGACGATGATTGCGAGTACAGCATTTGCTGCACCTACGGAGACTCCTCCTGCATTTATCAAAAAAGTAGCTGATGGCTTAATTTCACGTTTAAAAGCAGACCAAGCTAAGTTGCAAAATAACCCTGCTGCGGTACGCGCAATTGTTCGTCAAAATTTAGATCCATATATTGATTCGCAATCATTTACTCGTATCGTGATGGGAACTTATGCGACGAATCAATATAGTAATGCTGCTCAACGCGCACAGTTTGAGAAGAACTTCCGTGAAACATTGATTGAAAACTATGGTAGTGCTTTCTCTAAGTTTTCTAATCAGACATATACAATTCGTCCGTATAAAGCATCTAACACTAAAAACCCTGTTGTAACGATTGATTTTATTAACAAGGGTGAGAAGATCCCTGTATCGTTCCAATTGGCTGATAAAGGTGATCAGTGGAAGATTCGCAATATCAACGTTTCTGGAATTGACTTAGGTTTGCAATTCCGTAATCAGTTTGCTGCTACGGTGAAGCGTAATGGCGGCGATATCAATAAAGCAATTGCAAACTTCAAGCCTGATGCTGAAGCTGCAGTTGAGAAAAAATAACAGAGAACAATTGTGATTTCACTCAAAGATCAAGAAATTATGGTTTCTGGAAAAATTAGCTTCGACAATGCTGAACAGTATTATCAACAAGGTTTAATGTTGATTCAGCAGGCAAAGCAGTTTCCACTTACTGTAAATTTATCAGGTCTTGAACATGGTAGTACTCTGGCGCTAGCTGTTTTAGTGCGTTTATTGCGTCAAGCACCTGGAACATCGAGTTTACAGTTTAAATCTGTGCCAGAAAAAATGATGAAAATCATTCAATCTTGCCATTTAGAAAATGATTTAAAATTGATTTGATTGAAAAATAAAAAAGCACCTTAGGGTGCTTTTTTATCGCTTTAAAATAGTAATTTAATCAACAGAAGGTACTTCATACGTTGTTTAAAAAACGCGACATCAAAGCGTACTCAAATCCATTTTTTCCATCTAAAATAAATCAGTGGTCCAAATAAGAATACTAGGATAATCAGACTGACAACAACAAAGCTCGTCGTTCCTTGAGCAAAGGGCAGTACATCAGTGTTCATACCATAAATACTGGCCACCAACATCGGGGGAGCAAGCATGCTAGGTAAAATCGAGAATCGACGAATCGTATCATTCTGTTCAGTATTAATGAAACCCGAAGTGGTATCCAATAGGAATCGAACCTTCTGGAACAAGAATGCATCATGTTCTACTAATGAGCGAACATCCTCACTGAGTTCTCGAATATCAGCATCATAAATATGACTGCCTAAGGCACGGGGTCTTGCTAAGAAGGTCAGAACGCGGCGTAAGTCAATTAAACAGAGTTGCGCTTTACCCAACATATCTTCTTTTTGAGCAAGACGGGTAATCATATCATCGAGATCAAGAATTTGTTCACGGTGGCGAACATTCAATACTTCTGTAGAGTAGAGTTCTAGATCCTTGTGGATATCTTCTAAGATATCCGCAAGCTCATCGAGTTTAGCTTCGAGTAAACCCAAAAGTATCCAAGTCGGATCTTTATAGTCAATGTCGTAATCATTACGGCGAGCACGTGCTCGAAAGGCACGGAAAGCAACGAGCTTTTCACCACGTAAAGTAAATAGTCGATCTTTATGTAAAATAAATGCAACGGTTTGAACCGTTCCTAGCATATTGGATGACTCTTCAGGGTCACCATCGACTTGGTAGTTTTTATTTTTCGTTAAAAAATACGTACTGATATGTAAAATGCCATCATCATCACGGTAGAATCGTGCAGATGAAGAAATATCTTCTAATGATTTTAGTGTTGGAAGATTTTGTTTATAGGCATCTAAAACCCATTCTTGCTCATCTTGAGAGGGTGCAATTAAATCGATCCAAACCAATTCAGGGTGTAAATCAAACCCACCATTGATCGTTGCATCTTCTAGACTACCGCGCTCTGTGGCATAAAAGGCTTCAAGCATTTTATCTTTTCTCCCTTGCGCAGTTTGTGTGTGAACGATGGGTGTATTTTAGACAAGGATGCCATGAAAAAAAACCAATTCCATCATTAATTGGGTTAAAAAACACAGAACATATCATTTTAATTGTTGTTATAAAAACTTAAGGCTAATTTTAAATGAATTCTATTGCAATATTTTGTGGTTCAACATTAGGTTCCGATCCTGTTTATGCTGATGCAGCAAAGAAAACAGGGAAATATTTAGCGCAACAAGGCAAGACCTTGGTGTATGGTGGCGGTCGTTCAGGATTAATGGGTATTGTTGCGGATAGTGCATTAGAGGCTGGTGGAAAGGTCATTGGCGTGATTCCACAAGGATTGGTGGATCGTGAATTAGCACATCCAAATTTGACTGAACTTCACGTTGTTACCAGTATGCATGAGCGTAAAACGCTGATGGCAGATTTGTCGGATGGTTTTATTGCCTTACCGGGTGGTGCAGGAACAATTGAAGAAATTTTTGAACAATGGACATGGGCGCAACTCGGTATTCATCTTAAACCCTGCGCATTTTTAAACATCAACGGGTTTTATGATGGTTTATTACAATTCATTCAACATACGACAGATCAAGAGTTTACTCGAGCTCGCTTTACCAATGCATTAATCAATTCAACTTCAATCGAGGATATTGTGTCAAAATTCGAGTCTTATCAGGCACCACAACCGAAATGGGGTGTCCAAGATCGAGAAGATTTGGTGAAACTAGATACATGAGCAAAATCATTACTGTCGCAGCAGCGATTATTTCCAATGAGGATCAGCAGTTGTTGTTGGTTCGAAAAAAGAATACCCAGTTTTTCATGCAGGTTGGTGGGAAGTTAGAGGAGAATGAGCCTTCTGGAGACACGATTCTGCGAGAAATTAAAGAAGAAATTGGCGCTGAGGCAGTAATAGATCAATATATAGGTCGTTTTGAAACCAAAGCTGCAAATGAAGCGGATCATCAGTTGATTAGTTATCTCTATCGAGTTCAGCTTAAACAAGAGCCTCACATTCATGCAGAAATTGCTGAAATGAAATGGATCGATTTAGATGATGATGCTACGCCTTTAGCACCGTTAACTCGAGAAATCGTGATTCCTTGGTGTAGGCAGCATTTTAATGCCGATTAAAACTTAAAGTGACTGTGTCAATATTCTGCGGCTGCAATGCATGCGATCTGAATGTTCTGACAGCCGAGCTTTTCTAGTGCATTGGCCAACGCATTGACTGAACTCCCTGTGGTCACGACATCGTCAATAATCAGGATATTTCTAAACTTTCCTTTTTCTGAACGTATTGGTTTGAATTGAGATTGAATATCCTCGATTCTTTCTACACGTGTTAAGCCTTTCTGTGAGTGTTGTGCTGAACGTTCAATTGGCTGCCAAATGGGTATTTGCAGTTTTTTGGAAAGAATTTTTCCGATGACCATCATTTGATTATAACCACGCTCCTTCAAGCGCTCGTTTGAAATAGGCATAGGTACAATCGCTTGAAAACGTTTCAGTTTAAGTTCTAGCAATGTGTGTGCTAGAAAAGTTTGATAATGAAGTTGTTGTTCATATTTGAATAAGTGAATAATGCGATCTATAGGAAAGCTATAGTCGAAACAAGCATAAATATTTCTTTCATGTCGATGAATGAGTGAAGGGCTTTTCCATGGGAGCATTGTCCAACAGTCATCACATAATCTGTGGGTTTGAGTTGGAGAGAATCCGCATAATTGGCAAGCGCGTCGTGATAATAATGTGTGATAGAGGTTATGAATAGGGCTCAGCATCATGGCTCAAGTTATTTTTATTGTGAGTACCTATGATTATAACTGAGTTCGTTGATTAAGGAACATATTAAACATACGCATATCTAGGTGCTTCTGGTAACCATCGTTTAAGAAGAGCATCCGCTTGATGTGGGTAATCTTTTAAAATTTGAGTCGCGACATAGTGTGCTTGAGTTAACAGATGGTCATCACGTTCCAATTTAGCCACGCGAAAGCCCATGTCTCCAGTTTGTTTCGTTCCTAACAGTTCGCCTGGGCCACGGATTTCCAAATCTTTTTCTGCTATTAAAAAGCCATCATTGGTTTCACGCATAATGCGTAAACGCTCTTGTCCATTCTGCGATAAAGGACTTTTATACAATAATGCGCAAAAACTTGCTTTAGCACCTCGACCCACACGCCCCCTTAATTGATGTAGTTGAGATAGACCCAGTCGCTCCGCATTTTCAATGACCATGATGGATGCATTTGGTACATCCACTCCAACTTCGATCACAGTTGTTGCGATCAGCAGTTGTAATTGATTGTCTTTGAACTGTTGCATGACAGCTTGTTTTTCATCAGCTTTCATTTTGCCATGAACCAAACCAATATTGAGGTGCGGAAAGCGTTCTTTAATCTCCTGATAAGTCGCTTCAGCGGCTTGGGCATCTAACGTCTCTGATTGTTCCACTAATGTACAGACCCAATAAGCCTGCTTACCTTCAGCGCAGTTTGTCGCAATACGCTGCAGGACCTCTTCACGACGATCGAGTGGAATAGTGACTGTTTGGATTGGAGTACGCCCTGGGGGTAACTCATCAATCACAGAAGTATCTAAATCGCCGTACGCTGACATTGCTAACGTACGTGGGATAGGCGTGGCGGTCATTACTAACTGATGTGGTGTCGTATCCTGTGCCCCTTTATTTCGTAATGCTAGACGCTGGTCAACTCCAAACCGATGCTGTTCATCAATGATGACAAGACCCAATTTATGAAACTGGACGTTATCCTGAAATAGTGCATGAGTGCCGACGACCAATTGGGCAGAGCCTTCTCTAATCTGCTGTTCTGCAGCAGCGCGTGCTTTCCCTTTTTGTTTGCCTGATAACCAAGAAACTTGGATGCCGAGTGGTTCGAACCATTTTTTAAAATTTAAATAATGTTGTTCTGCGAGGATTTCAGTCGGTGCCATAAGAGCAACTTGCCATCCCTCTTCGAGTGGATGACATGCCGCAATGCCTGCTACTAAGGTTTTGCCTGCACCTACATCACCTTGTACCAGTCTGAGCATCGGTTTGTTTTGTTTAAGATCTTTCAAAATTTCATTTGAAACACGTTTTTGAGCATTCGTCATTTCAAAGGGAAGTATGGAGAGAAGTTGTTTGGCAAATGTTCGACTGGCTGAAAATGCAGGTGCGGAGATCTGCTGAATGTATGCACGACGAGTCAATAAACTAATTTGATGACTGACTAATTCTTCAAAGATGAGACGTTGCTGCGCAGGATGCTGTCCTTCAGCCAGTTGCAACATATTGGCATCGGTGGGAGGGTGATGAATATATTCTAGTGCTTCTTTTAAAGCATACCCATTGGTAAATTTTGCAGGAATCAGTTCTGGTAAATCATGGGCATGTTGTGCTAAAGCTTGTTTAATATATTCGCGCAGTTTAGGTTGAGTGAGTCCTTCCGTTGATGGGTAAATTGCGGTTAGCTGCGTTTTTGGAAGTGGTGTATGCTCCGTAATCAATTGAATTTCTGGGTGATACATTTCTAGGCCACGAGCGCCTACTCGGACTTCACCAAACACTCTTAAACGATTTCCAGGCTTTGCGCGATCCATCAATGCTTTATAAATATGATAAAAACGTAAGGTGACTTTTCCAAAATCATCTTGTAATAATATTGCCATGGATTTGCGTTTACCGGGCGGCATATCCATTGATGCGACAGTGCCTTCAAGTAAATAGCTTCGACCTACTTGAAGGTGATTCATGGGCACAATAGTACTGCGATCTTCATAATCTCGAGGCAGATGAAACAAAAGATCATCCGTATTCCAGATATTTAATTTTTCGAGTAAAGCGGCAGCGGCGTTTCCTACACCTTGCAACTGATGGACTGCAGTCATGTCCCCTCAACTTTGCTTAAATTGAATTTATAACACTAGAGAATAGGTCTTACATGCATATTCTATTTATCGGTTATGGTAAAACATCGCAACATGTTGCTAAACAATTATTTCAACAAGGACATCAAATTACCACAGTCAGTTTAAGCAGGAAAGATCAAGCAGGTGCTATGCATCTTCAACAAGATATACACCAACTTGATTTATCGAAATTGTCGCCTATTGATGCAGTATACGTGTTGATTGCACCCAAAGACCCATCACTAAACGGGTATAAAGCAGCTTTCATAGATGCGATTCCACATATGAGAAATCAGCTGGCACTGCATCCTATCAAAAAGATTATTGTTGTCTCATCGACACGCGTTTACGGACAAGATCAAGGGGAGGAGATTGATGACCAAACAGAGATCAATCCGCAAGATGAGAAAGCATTAGTGTTAGCCACAATGGAGAAGCTTTGGCAAGAAGCCTTTCCACAGCAATGTATCATTGTGAGACCCACTGGTATTTATGGCGTATCCGTGAAGAGAATGATGCAGCTTGCTCAAAATACAATGGACTATCCCAATGTGCATTGGTCGAATCGAATTCATATCGAAGATTTAGCGGGTTTTCTTGTCCATTTACTTCACGTGGAACATCCAGAAAAAACTTATATTTGTAGTAATAATCAACCCATTCCATTACATGAAATTATTCTGTGGTTCCAAAAGCAGTTAAACATCCCTTCATTAAAATTATTGAGTGAGGCACAGCGTGGAAAGAAAATTTATGCCTCTCGAATGTTAAGCACTGGTTTTAAATTGAAACATGCTCAATTTTTTAAGGATTATCGAGAACTCATTTAGGCATAAAAAAACCCTCACTGGGGAGGGTTTTAGATACTATTTTTTCTTGCGTTTTAAGCGTTTTTTGGCTTGTTGATCAGCAACTGCATCCAAAGCTTCTTTGAGCTCTTCATCGTTAAATGAAGTGATATGTTGCAACATTTGTAAGGTTACATCATCTAGTACCAAGTTGGCATATTGAGCAACCTCTTTGAATTGTGCATCAAAGACTATTGCGCCTTCTTCGTTATTACTGATATAGCCTTGTTGAGTCAGAACTTTGATAAAACTTTGGAAGAGCGCTTTATCAAAGAATTCAGGTGAGTTGAACTCATAAAGTACAGATAAACGCTGACCTAATAGATGGCTTAAATCTTCGACCTGCTTGGTCGTAATATTTCCAGAGCCACGTTGAGTAATTAGGGCAAGTGTCATGTAGTAGCGTTCAATACTTTGCTTCACTGGAGCAGCAAGCACGACTAACTGATTGTGTTGTTCAGAGTTAGGTGCAGGGCTACATAAATTTCCATGTTCATCAATCGTAATCAACTGTGCTTCTACCAGACCTTGAACATAGTTACAGATCTGTTCTTTAAGCTCATCCGTATTCCACTTAAGGAAAAGTTCAGCTTTCAAGAATGGATAAAGTGTACGAATGACATTAATCAAATCGCCCTGTGAAATTTTACCATTGTGCTCGACCATCGCAGCAATCAGTGATGGCAAGACATAAGCATGCAAAATATTATTGCGGAAATATGTCAGTAATACTGCTTGACCATCTTCAATCGCAATAATATCGCCAAGGACATGTTTTACACGCTTAATCAACTTGAGTTTTAAACCATAAGCAATGATTTCTTTACCAGACAGTGGTGTGATTTGAACTCGATGATCATAAGGTAAAGCTGTTAGAAGATTTCGATAGGTATCTAACTGTTTAATACAAATCTCTTCATCAAGCGTGTGCTTGGAAGTCGATAAAAGAATAAGTGACAATAACGAAACTGGGTTGATAACAGCAGCACGGTTAATATTTTCAAGAA
Organism: Acinetobacter sp. 24-47-66; assembly: GCF_056779755.1. NCBI lineage: Bacteria > Pseudomonadati > Pseudomonadota > Gammaproteobacteria > Moraxellales > Moraxellaceae > Acinetobacter > Acinetobacter sp. 24-47-66. The sequence continues at coordinate 66,272 of NZ_JBWYIL010000009.1, read as the reverse complement.
TTGCATTTGCTGAGGTGTTGACTGCATCAGAAACTTCTTGAGGAATCGGGTCATCATTCTTCTCAATTTTGATATGTTCAGCACCATGCTGTTTCAAAATCTCATCAAGGAAGACGGGTTCACCAAAGTTTACGTGTACTTTACCGAAGATGCGTTCAATCTTTCTTAAGGTTTGTAAAATACCAAAGATAGATTCGGCCTCTTTAGGCTTACCATTCATTTCACCGACGTAAGTTGCACCTTCCATCAGGCGTTCATAACCAAAATAGGTCGGGACAAATACAATAGGTTTAGCACGACCACGCAAATGACTATGCACAGTCATTGCCAACATACCTGTTTTCGGCGGTAATAAACGTCCAGTACGTGAACGTCCACCTTCAATAAAGTATTCTAATGGCGTGTTTCGCGATAGGATACTGTATAGATATTCTTTGAATACAGTGGTGTATAACGCATTTCCACGGAAGGTTCGACGTATAAAAAATGCACCGCCACCACGTAAAAGCTGACCAACGAATGGCATATTCAGGTTATCACCTGCAGCAATGTACGGTACCATCATCCCACGCTTATAAATCACATAAGAGAGTAATAGGTAGTCAATATGGCTACGATGACAAGGTGTATAAATAATTTCGTAGTCTTTCGCTAATTCACGAACTGTATTGAAATTATGTACTTCTACGCCGTCATAGAGTTGAGTCCAAAGACGCGTCAGGGCTTGTTCTGCAAAACGTACTGTTGCATGAGAATAGTCTGATGCAATTTCATTCACGTAGCCGATCGCACGGCGCTCAGCTTCAATCAAACTGATTTTAGAGCGAATACTTTCTTTGCGAATTCCGTCCTGAACATCTTGAGATTTAATCAATGATTGCATCACGTTTCGACGATCTGACAAATCTGGACCTAATACAACTTCACGCTGACGATCTAGATAATCATTGAGTTGATTGACGATATATGTTGCAGGAGACAAGTTTGGATGTGTTACACGTGCGTAATCTACCAATTCGCGCAGTGATTTTGGTTCATGAAATTCAAGAAAAGATTGGCGACCATGTAAACCAATATTCATCAGTTGTTTAACAGTACTTGGCGTTGCCCAAGTGTCCGTAAATAGCAATTTAAATAATGAATCTTCTTTGTCCGGTGAGCGGCCCCACAATACAGTCACAGGTATAAGTTCAATGTCAGTATCTGGATGCTTATCCAATATCTCGATCAATCTGAGGAGACGAGGTGGAAATGCATGGGGTGGCGGATTAAGTAAGTTTGTTTCATCTTGGTGTTGTAAAAATAATACAGCAGCTTTCTCTTTATGGTCCCCGATCATGAGTGGGTCAAGTGCTGGCGCGAGATTTAATCGACGAGTTTCGCCGTCAACCACTAACGCATTACTACGCGAGTAATTTTGTAATACATAGCACACCACTTTTTTGTGAGTCGTATTATTTTCAGTGGGTGGTGTTGAAGGTTGGGTTTCAGTAGGAACCTCTCCAAGAACATGCGGTGTTACTACGAGGTCAAGCAACTTACTGGAAAGTCGACGATACATTTGACCAAAGCCATTCTTGGACATACATACTCCTAGCCAAAGACGAATTTCGCATGACGCGAATGAAGGCAATTATTTTCTTAAATCTGTGATCAAAACAATATGTCATTTTCTAACAAAATGCACAGAATTTGGATGAATTTTCGTTAATAATCGTATTTTTAGCCAAAATATCAAATTTGTTTTATGACAATATAGTCAAGCAAAGTTTAGTTGTTTACTCGGAAATTATGGCAATATAAAGATTGAGTCATTAAATTGGAAAATCTGTTTAAGTTCAACAGGCCCAATTTAATGTCGTAGCAATGAAATATATAGGTCCGATATGAATCAGCTCACGCAAGAACTCGTAGATTTACTCACGCTAGAAAGACTTGAAGAAAACATTTTTAGAGGCAAAAGCCAAAATTTGGTTGGCAAACGTGTCTTTGGTGGGCAAGTTCTAGGTCAAGCGTTACGTGCTGCTTCATATACAACTGATCGCCCTGCACACTCATTGCATGCATATTTCTTATTTGGTGGGGATGTTAATGCACCCATTATTTATGAAGTAGATCGAATCCGTGATGGACGTAGTTTCGTGAGTCGCCAAGTTCGTGCGATTCAACATGGCAAGACGATATTCATGTGTATGGTATCTTTTGCAGACCAAGAAGAGGGTCTCAATTATCAAGTTGCTGAACCAGAATACCCGCCAGTAGATGGGCTAAAATCTGAAGCTGAACTCAAGAAAATGATTGTCGATTTCGTACCAGAGAATGTGCGTGCCAGCTTTATGCGTGATCGTCATGTTGAAATTAAGCCTGTAATGCCAGTCAATCCATTCCAACCACAACCTGAAGCGCCGTCTTACGCGCACTATATTCGTACACACGATCGTTTGGCTGATGATGTAGATGAAAATGCATTACATCAGGCGATCGCTGCTTTTTATTCAGACTTTACTTTGATGACAACTGCACTACGACCACACGGACTCAGTTATATTTCACCGAGTTTACAATGTGCCAGCATTGACCATACCATGTACTTTCATAAACCATTTCGTGTAGATGATTGGATGCTCTATGACATGGAAGCAACGATTAGTGCAAGTTCTAGAGGATTGAACTTTGGACGAATGTGGCAAAATGGACAATTGGTCTGTAGTACAGTGCAAGAAGGTCTAATTCGAATTCGTGAAATCGAAACGCAATAAGATAATTGATCCATGCTTCAAGCCAAATCTTCAGATTTGGCTTTTTAGTTCATATTTGTATTTATAAGTTATTCGTTTCGGTTGCAAAGCTAACAAGAAAAAATGATCGATTCTTGAAGTCGCTCATGGCATAGTGCGACTAATAAATCAAAATGAAAAGCACAGGACATGAGTCTAAATACGCAAATTTTAATTGCTGCAATTTTAGGTGTGGCTTTTGGCATCTTGTTAAATGTATTCCCTGATACAGTATTTTTTAACGGAAGTTTATATGGCTTAGGGATTGCCAGTAGTATTTTTATTGGTCTACTTAAACTATTACTGATTCCTCTCATTTTTAGTTCTATTGTTGTCGGAGTTTCCAATCTGCAGACTGGTGGCCAACTTGGTAGAACTTGGAAAATTACCCTTGCTTGTTGTGTCACAACCACAACGTTGGCGCTGATTTTGGGGCTTGCGTGTGCGCATCTTTTTGAGGTCGGGAAAGGTGTAGACATCACTATTTTTCAAGAGACCATGAATCAGCATCAGACGCCTGATACTTTGACGCCCTCGAGTTTTTTTACCAACTTTATCCAAAATACACTAATAAACCCGTTTAAAGCATTTGCTGAAGGTAATGTGTTAGCCGTTGTCGTTTTTGCACTTTTAATTGGGGTGGCTCTCGTTAAAGGTGGTGAAAAATTTAAAACAGTGAAAGCGTTGAGTCAGCAATTTTTTGAAATCATGATGTTGATGATTGGTTGGGTGATGAAGCTCGCACCAATAGGGATTTTTGCGTTGCTGGCAAAGTTAATCGCGACGGAGGACCTATCTGTTCTGAGTCGATTAGCAGAATTTGCAGCAGTAGTCACGGGAACGACCATCTTTCATGGCCTAGTTGTTTTGCCTTTGTTGCTCTGGATTTTCGGGAGAATGAATCCAATTACATTTTTTAAGGGAACACGAGCAGCCTTGATTACGGCGTTTGCTACTAGCTCAAGTTCCGTAACCATGCCGCTATCAATGAAGTGTGCTCAGGAAAATTTAGGAGTAAGACCCCAGACTGCAGGATTTGTGATCCCTCTCGGGACACAGTTGAATATGGATGGGACGGCATTGTATGAGGCTGCGGCGGCGCTGTTTATTGCGAATTTAATGGGGCTTGACTTAACGTTAGGACAACAATTGATTGTGTGTGCGACAGCAATGATTGCATCTTTAGGGGCACCAGGTATACCTAGCGCAGGTATGGTTACCATGATTATGGTTTTACAATCAGTTGGACTCCCGGCAGAAGCAATCGCGATATTATTGCCGATTGACCGTTTGTTAGATACCGTTAGAACAGTGGTGAATGTGCAGGGGGATATGATGATTAGTGTTGTTGTAGATCGTTACACGAATCCTGATCATGAACCTATTGAAAAAAATACAGCTTAAAAGATTAGATCAGATATAAAAAAAGCAGGGATCACCCTGCTTTTTTATTGAATACATTATGCAACTTTCAGTGCTGCACGTTCCGCTGCTGGTGACTGATTTAGATAGTTGATCGCATCTTCAGTTTTTGCTTCATGAACAGGGTCATACCAAGGCATTAAATAGCCGAGTTGTTGAGAAACAAGCCAGAATGGGTGAGGAAGTAAACCATTGTCTTTTTGGGCAATTCGTGCCCATTCACGCCAAATCCAAGGTTTGTAAACAGCTGGTTTAATTGATTTAAAGCGAGGGTCTTGACCCATAATATGAGCAGCACCATCAACCCATAAACCTAATACAGCAGCAATCACAACTACACTTTGATAATAGCGAGAAATATAACCACCGCCAAGATGACGATATAAGTCAAATGCAACGGTACGGTGTTCAATTTCCTCAGCACCATGCCATTTTACGAGATCGAGCATATTGGCATCAGCACCCAATTCTCCCCATTTTTTGTTGTACAAGGCATATTTGCCGAGGACACAAGTCATATGTTCAACAGTAGCAATAATACCTAATCTAAATAAATCCCACTGATGATCTAAGGCTTTTGGGACGTTTAGACCTAAAGGTTTATCCGCTAAAAGTTTTCCAAAAAGAAAGTCCATGATATCGAGGTTACGTTGAATATCGATATGACGTGCGCTGAGATATTCTTTATTTGCTGAATTATGTGCTTGAGCGTGCATCGCTTCTTGGCGAATAAAAGCTTTCACATCTTCTGCAAGTTTTTCATCAGTAATTTTGGGTAATACTTTGTTGTACAGACGACAAAACCAAAATTCGCCTGCTGGTAAGATGTTATTAATTTCATTGATAAAATAACTAACGAAAGGCTGATTTGGAACCCAATCTACTGGTGTATCCGCCCACTCAAATTTAACTTTACGAGGTTTGATGTGATACTCAATAGAAGATCCAATCTTACTATTTCTTAATCGAGACAATAATTTCATCACACTTTCCTGAATTTTTGTTGTGATTATCATTTTTCAGTATAAAAAAATGCCCTCAAATAACCTTAGCATTTGAGGACATTGATGTATCAATTAGTGAATGTAATGATTTAACCATTCAGTAGGGTAGATACTATTCAGCTTTGTTGGATTCTAGTTCGGTTGTTTCGCTTGGTGATTCATCATCTTGTTGAATATCATGATCAAAATCTTCATCGATGTCTGATTCACTTACTTCAGGAATTGCACTTAGATCAAATCCGTTAGGTTGCTCAAGCGTAAAATTTAAACGACCAGCAATAACGCTTGCGAGTTCTTCAAGACCTTGCTTATTGAGGGATGAGAACAATTGGATAGAGAAGTTAAGCTTCATTTTCTTTAATTGAGCTTTGACTTCTTGCAATGCTTTAGAAGCTGGACCACGATTTAACTTATCTGATTTTGTTAATAAAACATGGACAAATAATTTACGTGAATAAGCCCATTCTAACATCATGACATCGAAATGTTGTAAAGGGTGTCGTATGTCCATTAACAATACAAGCCCTTGTAAACTTTCACGATGAATGAGGTAGTTTTCAAGCTCTTTTTGCCAAACGATTTTCATGCTTTCAGGTACAGCAGCATAGCCATATCCAGGAAGATCAACTAATCTTTGTTCGGCATTGCCCATGCTAAAAAAGTTAATCATTTGTGTGCGACCAGGTTTTTTAGACGCACGTGCAAGTTGTTTTTGATTAGTTAATGCATTAATCGCACTCGATTTACCAGCATTCGAACGACCTGCAAAAGCAATCTCATAACCTGTGTCTTCTACACATAAATTCAGTTTTGGTGCACTCATTAAGAATTCGGCTTTGCGCAACCAGTTGAGCGCTTGAACCGAATATTCAGTAATCGCTGGATCGGCTTTTTTCTCATAGCTGATCTTTTGCTTTGGGGCATTTGACGCCTTACTGTTTTTCGACTTTCCTCTGCTGTGATGCATAGCTCAACTTCAATAACTCAATTTACAATCAGCTATTATAAAGGAAGTCGCGCATGCAAGCGAATACTCAATCGAATTGAGTCAATCTATGGTGTAACTTGGATGAAAGGAATGGGTGAATCTGAATTGAATTTTATACCTGAGGTGGGTATAACATCCTTCAGTTTAAATTGATCTAAATGCTGATAAAACTGTTGGACTGCATGATCTAAAATGCCTTTTAAGCCACAGTCACTTCTTAATACGCATGGCGGGTTATGACACTCTACAATTTGCTGATCGCCTTGAAGTGTTCTCACTAAAGTCCCTAATGAGATATTCAGAGTTTGAGGGGCTAGACGTATACCGCCACCTTTGCCTCGACTGGTCATTAGCCAATTTTGTTTTGCCATAAAGTGAACGATTTTCATGGCATGGTTTTCTGAGACCTGCAATTGGTTTGCCAGTTCTGCAATGGTATAAGGCAAGTCGCGAGGTTGTGCGACATACATCAATATACGCAGCGCATAGTCGGTAAATTTATTCAGTTGCATAGATCATCATAAAAGATAGCTTATTTCCATCTTAACATTGAAAGCCCCGTGAACGGAGCTTTCAATGATCTCTTAAAATCTTATTTCGGTTAAAGATTTAGATGAATTAATTTTTTAGTGGTGCAGATACCTCAACCACATCACCTACTTGATAGTGGTTTAATAAGATATTTGCCACAGAATATTCAGTTGCTTCATCTACCGCTTTTACTGTGATTTGATACTGATCAGCTTGTGCAACATCAAAGCTAAATTGTTGTGGTTGGCGCATCTCTTGCCCCGGTACTTGGACTCGCACCGAAATATATTCACCTGCTTCAGCCGTCGCAATGGTGTGACCGTCTTTGGCAGCTAAAGTGAAGGTTTTGGTGTTAGCTTCAGCTTCAATCGCTGTAATTTTAAATTCACGCCAGCCAGCCCAACCACCATTTTGTGCAGTCAAAGCTTCATATTTTGATTTTTCGACACCAATTAAAATGTCTGCCAATTGCATATACGCGGCTTTCCAAGCAGCAATCAGATCAGAGTCCATTGGCACATCTAATACTTCGCTGATTGAATGCAGAAGGTTTTCACCCACAATCGAGTATTGATCCGCTTGAATGTCTAAACTTACGTGTTTAGTGGTAATTCGCTCAATCGCTTTTGCCAAAACTGTAGGATTTTCAATATTTTCAGCATATGCCAAAACAGCAGCAGCTAAAGCACGTGGCTGACGACCAGTACTTTGATGATCCATGTTAAATGTATTTTTTAACTCGGGGTTGTTGTTCAGCATGCGATTATAGAAATAGGTCGTAAGAGCAACACCATTCTCACGCAGGACGGGAACAGTCGCTTTTACAAGTTCAATATGTTGTGGCGTCATGAGCTTCAACTTTAGTTTTATTAAAAGATATATTTAAAATACATCTTTTAGGGTCGAGCTGCAATATGACTTGCATAGAAAACCTTAAAATAATTATGGGATATTAAAATATCCCATAATGAAGTTAAAAATGATGGGTAAAGGGAGGGCTATTTTTTTCCAAATAATGAGCCCAGTAGACCGCGTACGATTTTTTGCCCAGTGCTTCCGCCGAGGCTTCGTGCAGCACTTTTAGCAAACGTACCGACAATATCTTGGGTGAGTTTTTCGCGTTGTTTGGCTGCACGTTCTGCTTCTTTTTGTTGTTCACGGGCAAGGCGTTCTTGTTCTTTGGCTTGCTGTTTTGCGAAAGCTTCTTGCTCTTTAGCAATTTGCTTCGCGTAGGCCTCTTGTTCCTTAGCTTGTTGTTTTGCTAACGCTTCTTGTTCGGATTGTTGTTGACGCTGAACTACTTTGTTTTGCAGCATTTCAAAAGCACTTTCTCTATCAAGTACTTGCTCATAAACACCTGCAATCACACTGTTTGTCATGAGCGTCTTACGCTCTTCAAGCGTGATAGGTGTAAAAGATGAATATGGGGGCATAACCCAACCGCGTTCAACCATTTGTGGCGTACCTTTCTCATCTAGACAGCTAATCAGCGCTTCACCAACTGCCAGCTCCGTAATAGCATCTTGTACTTTGAATGCAGGATTTGCTCTAAAAGTATCAGCTGCAGTTTTTACTGCTTTTTGATCTTTTGGTGTGAAGGCGCGAAGTGCATGCTGAACACGGTTGCCCAGTTGTCCTAAAACACTTTCAGGTAAATCCAGCGGATTTTGGGTGACGAAATAAATACCTACTCCCTTAGAGCGGATTAAGCGTACCACTTGTTCGATTTTTTCTTGTAAAGCAGGGCTGGCATTGTCAAACAGTAAATGAGCTTCATCGAAGAAAAATACCAATTTCGGTTTATCCATATCACCGACTTCAGGTAATTGTTCAAACAGTTCGGAAAGCATCCACAGTAAGAAAGTCGCATACAGCTTTGGGATATTCATTAATTTATCGGCAGCGAGCAAATTAATATTACCGTGACCTTGTGCATCGGTTTGGATAAAATCCATGAGGTCTAATGCAGGCTCACCAAAAAATTGATCACCGCCTTGATCGGACAGTGCTAGCAAATTACGTTGGATTGCACCCAAGCTGGCAGGAGAAAGATTGCCGTATTCTGCTTTAAAGTCAGCTGCATGCTCAGTCACATAAGTGATCATCGCCTTGAGGTCTTTAAAGTCGATCAGTAATAAACCTTGATCATCCGCGATGCGGAAAATCGCAGAAAGCACACCTTCTTGGGTGTCATTCAAATTCAGCATTCGGGCTAAAAGCAATGGACCAATTTCTGATACTGTAGTCCGAATCGGGTGACCTTGTTCGCCAAATAAATCCCAAAAAACCACAGGTGATGCGCTAAATGGGATTGATTCAATATTGAGGCTCTTGATGCGTTCATCAAATTTTGAATTGCTTTCACCTGCTTTGGCAAGGCTAGAGACATCACCTTTTGCATCGGCTAAAAATACCGGCACACCAATACGAGAAAAGTTTTCTGCCAAGACCTTTAAAGTGACTGTTTTGCCTGTTCCTGTTGCGCCGGCAATCAAGCCATGTCGGTTTGCCAGTTGCGAATGTAAAACAATCTCTTGGGATGTATCTGAGGTTTTTTTTGCGATGACAATTGGTGTGCCCATAATTATTCCTTTTTATTCGATCTTTTGTTGTTGCATTATTTTGAGTGCTTGTTGAATATCTTCTATCAAATCTTGCGGATGTTCCAGTCCTATACAAAAACGAACCAATATTCCTTCTTGTAAATGTGGATGTGCAAGCTCACGCATTTGATCAATTTGATAGAGCATTACTAAACTCACTGGGCCACCCCAGCTAAAACCTAATTTAAACAGGTTAAGCGCATCACAAAAATTGCGTATATCTTGAAGATTATATTTTTTATCAAAAATTACACTGATTAAACCTGCGCTTAATTCTGATAGGCAAACTTCTTTCCAAAAAGTATGACCTGCAGATTTTGGATTGGCAGGGTGCAATACTTGTGCAAACTCATTTTGCTGTTGAAGCCAGTTTAATAAAGTTAGCGCTGATTTAGATTGGTGCGTATAACGGAGTTCCATTGAAGATAGGCTGCGCTGAATCTGTGCGGTGTCATCGCCTGATATAGAAATTCCTTGAATTGCATGCATGCGAAATAGCTTGTGGTATAAATCCTTGTTTTTTGTTACGACACTTCCCATGAGAATGTCACCACCACCGCTTGGATATTTGGTGAGTGCATGGATGGTAATATCGACTGCTAAGTGTTCTGTACCAAAATCAAAAGCATTAAAAGCTAGACCCGCTCCCCAAGTATTATCAAGTGCGGTAAGCATCTTATGAGCTTGAGCTTTTTTCACCAGATTCGTTAAATCTGGAAATTCAAGTGTTACAGATCCTGCAGCTTCTAACCAAATTAACTTAGCTTTATCACTGGGTTTAAAGCTCTCAATATCAATCGGATTATAGACCTTAACGACAATACCATAACGTGATTCTAGGTTTCGCAAATGCTCCATATTTGGACCGTAAATATTGTCCGCGACCCAAACTTCATCACCATGTGCTAAAAAACAAGAATTCACCAAGTTGATTGCAGAGAGTCCGCTTGGTGCAAGTAGACAGTATTCTCCGCCTTCTAATTGTGCAATATTGTCGCCTAGCGTAAACGTGGTAGGGGTGCCATGCGTTCCGTAACTATAGTCATAAGGATCGGTCCAATGGCGATTGAAAAGAGCATCGGTATTTTCAAAAATGATCGTTGATGCGCGATAAATAGGGGGTTGAATACTATTTAAAAGTTGAGGTGCTTTTCTAGGGCTATGTATGAGTTGAGTTTGCGTATTTATTTTCACAATTTACCTGTATAAACCGTCATTTTATAACTAACAAAACATACTACTAAAAAACTGCATAGCTGTGCTTTGTTTAAAATTATTTAACAACCTATAGGTTGGCTTCATTTTTGCAACTGCTAGTGCAATATAAGAAAAGTTCGGGTTGGAAAATGAAGCCATTAAAAGTGCATTACTTTCAGCATATTGCTGGTGAAGGGTTCGGAAGTTGTTATGAATATTTAAAATCAATTGGAGCACAAATTAGTGCTACGGAATTTTTTGCCTTACCTGTTGAGATGGCATTAGAAATCGAGGCGTTACCAGCAATTGAAGATATTGATTTACTCATCATCATGGGTGGAGCAATGAGTGTAAATGATGAGGCTAATTATCCATGGCTAAAAATAGAAAAAAGATGGATCCGTCGATATTTATCACTAGGCAAGCCTGCAATTGGTTTGTGTCTCGGAGGTCAGCTTATAGCCAATGCTTTGGGAGCAAGTGTACGTTTAAATGAGCAACAAGAGTTAGGTTGGACTAAAGTCTTCAGAACTCAACATGGTTTATCAGATTACTTTGAAATACCTAAAGAATTGGAAATAATGCAATGGCACAGTGAGACTTTTGAGATTCCTAAAGGAGGCGTCAGACTGGCTGAAAATAATGTGTGTGCAAACCAAATGTACCAAATTGGAAAGAATGTGCTGGGTTTTCAGTTTCATCCAGAAATAACGCCGAAAGTTTTACAAATGTATATTGAGAATGAAGAGCATGAGAAGGTATTTTCTGGCGCTTATGTACAATCTTTAGATACCTTAAAACAAACAAAAAAAACTAAGTTCCAAAAAGGGAATGAATTGCTGATCGATGCAATTAATTATGTATTGGGGTTCGGGCAGGGTGTACAAAAGAAAGCCGCCAACGCTTAACCGTAAATTGAGAAAAAATGATAAATAGGTTTGCTTAACAGTTAAACAATCGTTATAATGGGCGACCCTTTGATATTAAGGGCTAAACAACGTTGATTGTTGTTTAGATCGTTACAGTCGTGGCATCGATCACGACCTTAGTGATTTTCACTGCCTCTGACACTTGCCTTGTTTTCGGACAGGGGGAGATGCGTCATGGGTGATTCTTTATATATTTGGCTTGGAGTTTACTGGTATGTCTAACCAGAGAATCCGTATCCGTTTGAAGTCTTTTGATCACCGTTTAATTGATCAATCTTCTCAAGAGATCGTAGAAACAGCAAAACGTACTGGTGCACAAGTTTGTGGTCCAATCCCGATGCCAACTCGCATCGAGCGTTTTAACGTTCTAACTTCACCGCACGTTAACAAAGACGCGCGTGATCAGTATGAAATCCGCACTTACAAGCGTTTGATCGACATCGTTCAACCTACAGACAAAACTGTAGATGCATTGATGAAATTAGATCTTGCAGCTGGTGTAGACGTTCAGATCGCATTGGGTTAAGGCTTTCGGTTAATTAACACTCTAAGTTAATTAAGCCGCTTTTTTAGAGGTTTATGCACATGGCTATTGGTTTAGTCGGTCGCAAGTGCGGTATGACACGTATCTTTACAGATGCTGGTGTTTCTGTACCTGTTACAGTGATTGAGGTTGATCCTAACCGCATCACTCAAATCAAAACGCTTGAAACTGATGGTTATCAAGCGATTCAAATCACTACTGGTGAACGTCGCGAATCTCGCGTTACTAATGCTCAGAAAGGTCACTTCGCTAAAGCGGGTGTTGCTGCTGGTCGTTTAGTTCAAGAGTTCCGTGTTACAGAAGCTGATCTTGAAGGTCGTGAAGTTGGCGGAACTATCGGTGTAGATTTGTTCACAGTGGGTCAAATCGTTGACGTAACTGGTCAGTCTAAAGGTAAAGGTTTCCAAGGTGGTGTTAAGCGTTGGAACTTCCGTACTCAAGACGCTACTCACGGTAACTCTGTTTCTCACCGTGTTCTAGGTTCTACAGGTCAAAACCAGACTCCTGGTCGCGTATTCAAAGGCAAAAAAATGGCTGGCCATTTAGGTGCTGAACGCGTAACTACACAGGGTCTTGAAATCGTTGCTATCGATACAGAGCGTTCAGTTCTTGTAGTTAAAGGCGCGGTTCCTGGTGCTACCGGTGGTGACGTAACTGTTCGTCCTACTATCAAGGCTTGAGGGGAAATAACGTGAATTTAAATACTGTTTCCGGCTCTGCTGTTGAATTATCAGAAGTTGCGTTCGGTCGTGAATTCAATGAAGCTCTTGTACACCAAGTTGTTACAGCTTATTTAGCTGGTGGTCGTCAAGGTTCAAAAGCTCAGAAATCACGTGCAGACGTTTCTGGCGGTGGTAAAAAACCATTCCGTCAAAAAGGTACTGGTCGCGCTCGTGCTGGTTCTATTCGTAGCCCAATCTGGGTTGGCGGTGGTAAAACTTTTGCTGCTCGTCCACAAGACTGGTCTCAAAAAGTAAACCGTAAAATGTATCGCGGTGCTATGCAATGCATCCTGGCTGAACTTGTTCGTCAAGATCGCTTAGTTTTAGTTGAAGAGTTTGCTGTAGCTGCTCCAAAAACTAAAGAATTGCTTGCAAAACTTAACGACTTGAATGCTACTCGTGCATTAATCGTTACTGATGCTGTTGATGAGAACTTGTATCTAGCTGCTCGTAACCTTCCACACGTTGATGTGGTTGATGCTGCTGCTATCGATCCTGTTAGCTTGATCGCGTTCGATAAAGTTGTTATGTCTGTAGCTGCTGCTAAGAAAATTGAGGTAGAACTCGGATGAACAACGAACGTATCTATCAAGTCCTAAAAGGACCTGTATTCTCAGAAAAAGCACAAGTTTTAGGTGAAACTGCTGGTGTTCAAGTGTTTAAAGTTGCTATCGATGCAAACAAACTTGAAATCAAAAAAGCAGTTGAACAATTATTTGGTGTAGAAGTTGTTAAAGTTAACACGACTATCACTAAAGGTAAGACTAAACGCTTTGGTAAAACTATCGGACGTCGTTCTGATGTTAAAAAAGCATACGTCACCCTGAAAGCTGGCCAAGATGTAGAAATGGCTGACTTGGGCGATACCGCTGAAAGCACAGCGGAATAAGGACGAGAATTATGCCTATTCAAAAATGTAAGCCAACGTCACCAGGACGTCGCTTTGTAGAGAAAGTCGTTCACGACCATCTTCACAAAGGTGCGCCTTATGCTCCGTTGGTAGAAGCTAAAAAACGTACTGGTGGTCGTAATAACAACGGTCACATTACTACACGTCACGTTGGTGGTGGTCACAAGCAACATTACCGTATTGTTGACTTTAAACGTAACAAAGATGGCATTCCTGCGACTGTAGAGCGTATCGAATACGATCCTAACCGTACTGCACACATTGCATTAGTTTTGTATGCTGACGGTGAGCGTCGTTATATCATTGCGCCTAAAGGTCTACGTGCTGGTGATAAAGTTCAATCTGGTAACGATGCTCCAATTCGTCCAGGTAACTGCTTACCACTTCGTAACATGCCTATCGGTTCTACTCTTCACAATATCGAGCTTAAAATCGGTAAAGGCGCTCAATTAGTGCGTTCTGCTGGTGCTTCTGCTCAGTTATTGGGTCGTGACGGTTCTTACGCAATTATTCGTCTGCGTTCTGGCGAAATGCGTAAAGTACACGTTGAATGTCGCGCAGTTCTTGGTGAAGTTTCTAACCAAGAAAGCAACTTACGTTCACTAGGTAAAGCTGGTGCTTCACGCTGGCGTGGTGTTCGTCCTACCGTTCGTGGTATGGCGATGAACCCGGTAGATCACCCACATGGTGGTGGTGAAGGGCGTAACAAAGGTATTCAACCTGTAAGCCCATGGGGTCAAAAAGCTAAAGGGTACAAGACACGTACCAATAAGCGTACGACTAAGATGATCATTCGCGACCGTCGCGTTAAGTAACAAGTAAAGGAATCTGACAATGCCTCGTTCTCTGAAAAAAGGCCCATTCGTCGATGCGCACTTGTTCGCTAAGGTTGAAGCGGCTATCGCGGCTAATAACCGTAAGCCGATCAAAACTTGGTCGCGTCGTTCGATGATCCTCCCGGATTTTGTTGGTTTAACAATTTCTGTACACAATGGTCGTAACCATGTTCCGGTAATCGTATCTGAGCATATGGTTGGTCACAAGCTTGGTGAATTTGCACCGACTCGTACTTACCGTGGTCACGGTGTTGACAAGAAATCTAAACGTTAATAGGTGCTATGATGGAAGTAACTGCTAAATTACGCGGTGCCGCTATCTCGGCACAAAAAGCTCGTTTGGTTGCAGACTTGATTCGCGGCAAATCTGTTGCGCACGCTCTTAACATACTAAACTTCAGCAACAAAAAAGCTGCAGTTTTAGTTAAGAAAGCGTTGGAATCTGCGATTGCAAACGCTGAACATAATAACAGTTTAGATGTAGACGATCTTAAAGTTTCTACGATCTACGTTGATGAAGGCATGAGCCTTAAACGTATTTTGCCACGTGCTAAAGGCCGTGCAGATCGTATTACTAAGCGTACTTGTCACATCACCGTTAAGGTAGGGGTTTGATATGGGTCAGAAGGTTCATCCAATCGGTATCCGCCTAGGTGTTGTGAAACGTCATAACGCTAACTGGTATGCGAATCCGAAACAATACGCTGAATACTTGCTTAAAGATCTTCAAGTTCGTGAGTTTTTAAACAAAAAACTTAAGAATGCGATGGTGAGCAATATTCTTATCGAACGTCCAACAGGCGCTGCTAAAGTAACAATTAGCACTGCTCGTCCTGGTATCGTGATCGGTAAAAAAGGCGAAGACATTGAAAAATTACAGCGCGAACTTACCAATATTATGGGTGTTCCAGCGCAAGTAAGCATCAACGAAATTGATCGTCCAGATTTAGACGCTCGTCTAGTTGGTGAAGCAATTGCTTCTCAATTAGAAAAACGTGTAATGTTCCGTCGTGCTATGAAGCGTGCGGTTCAAAACACTATGCGTGCTGGTGCGAAAGGTATCAAAGTTGAAGTTTCTGGTCGTTTAGGCGGTGCAGAGATTGCACGTACTGAATGGTATCGTGAGGGTCGTGTACCTCTACATACTCTTCGTGCTGACATCGACTATTCAGCGGTTCGCGCAGAAACTACTTACGGTACGATCGGCGTTAAAGTTTGGATCTTCCGTGGTGAGATCTTGGGCGGCATGAAACAAGTCATGAACCCAGCTCCAGCTGAAGAACGTCCAGCTAAACGTGGTCGCGGTCGTGGTGAAGGTCAAGAGCGTCGTGGTCGTCGCAATGATCGTTCTGCTGAAAAAGGAGAATAATCCATGTTGCAACCTAAACGTACTAAATTCCGTAAAGTGCAAAAAGGCCGTAACACTGGTCTAGCACATCGCGGTAGCACAGTATCTTTTGGTACTATCGCACTTAAATCAGTTGAACGTGGTCGCATGACTGCGCGTCAAATTGAAGCAGCGCGTCGTACAATCAGCCGTCGTGTAAAACGTGGTGGTAAGATCTTTATCCGTGTATTCCCGGACAAACCAATTACTGAAAAACCATTAGAAGTTCGTATGGGTAAAGGTAAAGGTTCTGTGGAATATTGGGTTTGTGAAATCAAACCAGGTAAGATCCTGTACGAAATGGAAGGTGTGAACGAAGAATTAGCGCGTGAAGCATTTACGCTTGCTGCTGCTAAACTTCCGTTTAAAACCACTATCGTGACTCGGACGGTAATGTAATGAAAACTAAAGATCTACGTGAAAAGTCGGTAGAAGAATTGACAGCTTTGCTTGATGAGCAACAGTTGAACCAATTCCGTCTTCGCATGGCTAAAGCAACTGGTCAATTGGGTAAATCGCACGAAGTGCAATTAACTCGTAAAACTATTGCTCGCATCAAGACCCTCCTTACCGAAAAACAGGGGAACGCACAATGAGTGAGCAAACAGTTCGCACGTTAACAGGCAAAGTAGTAAGCGACAAGATGGACAAGTCTATCGTTGTTCTTATCGAACGCCGCGTTCAACACCCGTTGTATGGCAAATCAATCCGCCGTTCAACAAAATTACACGCTCATGATGAGAACAACACTGCTAAAACTGGCGATGTTGTAACTATCAAAGAAAGCCGCCCAATTTCTAAAACTAAGTCTTGGACTTTAGTTGAAGTTGTTGAAGCAGCTGCTGAGTAAATAACGTTCTTGTTGCATCATCGGTCAATTTCGAGTACTCTTTGAGCCTTTCGAAATTGTGACCGGTGATGCTCGGTTTTGGAGTAGGGCAATGATTCAGACCGAAACTATGCTCGACGTAGCAGACAACAGTGGTGCTCGCCGCGTACAATGTATTAAAGTACTTGGTGGTTCACATCGTCGTTATGCTTCAGTTGGCGACATTATTAAAGTTACTGTAAAAGAAGCAATTCCACGTGGCCGTGTTAAAAAAGGCGACGTAATGAATGCAGTAGTTGTACGTACAAAATTCGGTATCCGTCGTCCAGATGGTTCTGTTATTCGTTTCGATGATAACGCTGCTGTTATTTTGAACAACAACAAAGCTCCGATTGCTACTCGTATTTTCGGACCAGTGACTCGTGAACTTCGTACTGAACAGTTCATGAAAATCATTTCATTGGCTCCTGAAGTTCTATAATAGAGGCAATCATGGCTAAGATTAAAAAAGGCGATCAAGTAATCGTGATCGCAGGTAAAGAAAAAGGCAAACAAGGTACTGTTTTGTCTGTTTCTAATGACCGAGTTAAGGTTGAAGGTCTTAACTTAGTTAAGAAGCATCAAAAGCCTAACCGTGCAACAGGTGCTGAAGGCGCTATCGTTACACAAGAAGCTTTGCTTCATATCTCTAACGTGGCAATTTTTAATGCTACAACCCAAAAGGCTGACCGTGTTGGTTACCAAGTGATTGACGGCGTGAAAACTCGCGTTTACAAATCAAATGGTGAATCAGTGGCGGTAGCGAAGTAATAGGTTGAAATAGGCAATGGCCAGACTTAAAGCGCGTTACAACGACGAACTTAAAGCTCAATTACAAGAACAATTGGGCGTTAAGAATGTGATGGAGATCCCTCGCATCACTAAAATCACGATCAATATGGGTGTTGGTGCAGCTGCTGCTGACAAAAAACTCCTTGATGGTGCTCTTTCTGATATGCAAGCTATCGCTGGTCAAAAACCAGTTCTTACGTTAGCTCGTAAATCTATCGCTGGTTTCAAAATCCGTGATGGTTGGCCGATTGGTTGTAAAGTTACTTTACGCGGCGAACGCATGTACGAATTCTTAGACCGTTTGATCTCTATCGCGATCCCTCGTATCCGTGACTTCCGTGGTTTCTCTGCGAAATCATTTGACGGTCGTGGTAACTACTCTATGGGTCTTAAAGAACAGATTATGTTCCCTGAGATCGATTTTGATAAGATTGACCGTATTCGTGGTATGGATATTACCATCACTACGACTGCTCGCACCGATGACGAAGGCCGTGCGCTTATGCGTGCATTCGGCTTCCCGTTCAAATAAGAGGTCGATATGGCTAAGAAAGGTATGATTAATCGCGAATTGAAACGCGAAGCTACTGTTGCTAAATACGCTGCAAAACGTGCTGAATTAAAAGCTGTTATTGCAAACGTAAATGCAAGCGACGAAGAGCGTTTCGAAGCGATGATGAAGTTACAAGCATTACCACGTAATGCATCTCCAGTACGTCTTCGTAACCGTTGTGGTTTAACTGGTCGTCCTCATGGTTACTTCCGTAAGTTCGGTTTAAGCCGTAACAAATTACGTGACACAGTAATGCAAGGTGATGTACCGGGCGTTGTTAAGGCAAGCTGGTAAGGAGCACTATAAATGAGTATGCAAGATACCGTTGCCGACATGTTAACACGTGTTCGTAACGCACAAATGGCGAAGAAACAAACTGTTTCTATGCCAAACTCAAAGTTAAAAGTTGCGATTGCTAACGTTCTTCAACAAGAAGGTTATATCGCTGATGTAGCTGTTGCAGATGCTGAAGGCAAACCAACACTTACTTTGACTTTAAAATATTTCGAAGGCAAACCAGTTATTGAGACTGTGAAGCGCGTTAGCCGTCCAGGTTTACGTCAATATCGCGGTAAAGATAACCTTCCAAGCGTTAAGCAAGGTTTAGGTATTGCAATTGTTTCTACAAGCAAAGGCATCATGACTGATCGCGCTGCACGTGCTGCAGGTATCGGTGGTGAAGTTATTGCTTTTGTTTCTTAATAGGTGATTCCTCATGTCTCGTGTGGCTAAAGCCCCAGTAACTGTACCTAACGGTGTAACAGTTACTCAGAACGGCCGGCAGGTCGAAGTGAAAGGCAGCAAGGGTACTTTGTCTTTCAACCTGCATGCGCTGGTCGAGCTAAAACAGGAAGACGGTATTCTAGCTGTTGCTCCTAAAGCTGAATCTAAAGATGCTTGGATGCAAGCTGGTACTGCTCGCGCTGTGCTTAACAACCTTGTTAAAGGTGTTAGCGAAGGTTTCGAACGTAAGTTACAACTTATCGGTGTTGGTTATAAAGCTGCGGTTAAAGGGAACACAGTTCACCTTAACCTAGGTTTCTCTCACCCGATCGATTACAACCTTCCTGAAGGTGTAACTGCTGAAACACCTACAGCTACTGAAATCGTGCTTAAATCTGCTGATAAAGCAGCTTTAGGTCAAGTTGCTGCAGATATCCGTGGTTACCGTCCGCCAGAGCCATATAAAGGTAAAGGTGTTCGTTATTCTGATGAAGTTGTACTTCGTAAAGAAGCTAAGAAGAAATAAGGCGCGAGGTTCTTATGAACGAAAAGAAACAAACCCGTTTGCGTCGTGCGAAAAGCACACGCTTGCACATCCGTGCATTGGGTGCGACTCGTTTGTGTGTAAACCGCACTCCGCGTCACATCTATGCTCAAGTAATCTCAGCAGATGGTGGCAAAGTATTAGCGCAAGCTTCTACTTTAGATGCTACGTTACGTAGTGGTACTACAGGTAACGTTGAAGCAGCTACTAAAGTTGGTGCTTTAATCGCTGAACGTGCTAAAGCAGCTGGCGTAACTAAAGTTGCATTTGACCGTTCTGGTTTCAAATATCATGGTCGTATCAAAGCCTTGGCTGATGCTGCTCGTGAAAACGGCTTGGAGTTCTAATCATGGCTAAAGTTGAACAAAACGAAGGTCTTGTTGAAAAGCTGGTTGCCGTTGATCGTGTAGCCAAAGTTGTTAAGGGTGGTCGTATCTTCTCTTTCACAGCATTAACTGTTGTGGGTGATGGTAATGGTCGCGTAGGTTTTGGTCGTGGTAAAGCTCGTGAAGTTCCAGCTGCTATTTCTAAAGCACTTGAAGCTGCTCGTCGCAACATGATTACTGTTGAACTTGTTGATGGTACTGTTCAGCACCCTATCAACGCTCGTCACGGTGCTAGCCGTGTTTACATGCAACCTGCTTCTGAAGGTACTGGTGTAATTGCTGGTGGCGCTATGCGTGCTGTTTTAGAAGCTGTTGGTGTACGTAACGTATTAACTAAATGTTATGGTTCTACTAACGCTGCGAACGTAGTAAACGCGACTTTTAATGGTCTGCGTGATATGACTTCTCCTGAGAAAGTTGCTGCGAAACGTGGTCTTTCAGTAGCACAAATTCAAGGGTAATCAATCATGAAAACGATTAAAGTTACCCAGACTAAATCTGCATCGCATCGCTTGAAAAATCACAAGCTTAGCCTTAAAGGTTTAGGTCTGCGTCGTATTGGTCACACTGTAGAAGTTCAAGATACTCCTTCTAACCGTGGTATGATCAATCAAGTTTACTATATGGTTAGTGTAGAGGAATAAGCCATGACTCTGCGTTTAAATACAATTGCACCTGCAGAAGGTGCTAAGCGTGAAAACCTTCGTTTAGGCCGTGGTATTGGTTCTGGCGTTGGTAAGACTGGTGGCCGTGGTGTCAAAGGTCAAAACTCACGTAAGAGCGGTGGTACTCGTCCAGGTTTCGAGGGTGGTCAAACTGCGTTATATCGTCGTCTACCTAAGTTCGGTTTCACTAGCCAATTGGCTTTGAAAACTGCTGAAGTACGTTTGTCTGAACTTAACAAAGTTGAAGGCGATATCGTTACTCTTGAAACTTTAAAAGCAGCGAACGTTGTACGTAAAGATATGATTCGTGCTCGTATCGTTCTTTCTGGTGAAATCACTCGTGCATTCACTGTTCAAGGTGTTGCATTGACTAAAGGCGCTAAAGCTGCTGTTGAAGCTGCTGGCGGTAAAGTCGAGGAGTAATCGCGAGTGTCTATGTCTCCTAGTTCTACAGGTCATGTTCACATGATGAAAGGTCAACCATTTCACGTGAAATATCGTGAAATTATTCGCCGATTAATGTTTTTAATTGGTGCTTTGGTGGTCTTTCGACTAGGAGCGCATATTCCGCTGCCAGGTATTGATAATGTCGCTTTAGAACGTTTCTTTAATGCAAACCAGGGTACTTTCCTTGGTTTGTTTAATATGTTCTCAGGCGGGGCATTGGAACGAATGTCCATTCTTGCGTTGGGGATCATGCCGTATATTTCTGCATCGATTATCGTGCAGTTAATGTCAACGGTTGTTCCTTCGCTGGAAGCATTGAAAAAAGAAGGCGAGCAGGGCAAGCGTAAGATTAACCAATATACGCGTTACGGCACATTATTCCTTGCAATTGTACAAGGTATTGGTATGTGTGCGGGTCTGATCAGTCAAGGGATTACCTTTACTTCAGGTTTAGCATTCTATATTCCTGCATTAACGTCTTTAGTTGCAGGTACCATGTTCTTAATGTGGTTGGGAGAGCAAATTACCGAACGTGGTGTTGGTAATGGGATCTCTATGATCATCTTTGCAGGTATTGTTGCTGGTTTACCAAGTATGGTTGTGCAATCATTTACCCTTGTGGAAAATGGTCAATCAAGCTTAATTGGTATTGCTATATTTGGCTTATTGTCTTTAGCTGTTTTAGCTGCGATTGTGTTTATTGAAAAAGCACAACGTCGTATACCTGTTAACTATGCTCAAAAGCAGCAAGGTCGCCGAGTATTTACTGCACAGCAGACTCACTTACCATTAAAAATAAATATGGCGGGTGTAATTCCAGCAATTTTCGCAAGTTCGTTATTGCTGTTTCCTGCAAGTTTAGGTCAATGGTTAGGTAGTTCTGATCCTAATGCAGGGATCGTTAAGCGTACACTACAAGATTTGGCATTAGTTTTATCGCCTGGACAACCATTATATTTGGTGCTATTCGGTGCGCTTATTATTTTCTTCTGTTATTTTTATACGGCACTAGTTTTCAGTCCTAAAGAAGTATCAGAAAACTTAAAGCGTAGTGGAGCTTATGTACCTGGTATCCGCCCAGGTGAGCAAACTGCTCGTTATTTAGATCATATTCTTAGTCGTTTAACATTTATCGGTTCGATTTATATCACTGTTGTATGTTTAATGCCGATGGTGCTTCAAAGTTCTTTTGGTATTCCATTCCATTTGGGTGGTACATCGCTGTTGATCGTGGTTGTTGTAGTTATGGACTTTATGGCTCAGCTACAGGCACACCTCACATCGCGCCAATATGATAATCAAACACTAATGAGTAAAACGACTGCTCATCCTAAGGGATAAGCGCACTTAGAGGTTTCATCATGAAAGTTCAAGCTTCTGTAAAGAAAATTTGTGGTAGCTGTAAAGTTATCCGTCGTAATGGGGTAATCCGCGTGATTTGTAGCGCTGAACCTCGTCATAAGCAGCGTCAAGGTTAATCTGATCAAGACCTGTTGATTTCAGTAGGCTAATTAGGTTATTATCCGCCCCTCAAAGATTTTGTGGGGCGGTTGATTATCTCTACTGCCTTTTTGGAGAAAGTGAATGGCTCGTATTGCCGGTGTAAACATTCCGGATAACAAGCATGCTGTTATCTCTCTTACGTATATCTTTGGTATTGGCCGCCATACTGCTAAGCAAATCTTAGCTGCAACTGGTATTGCACCAACTACTAAGATCCGTGAATTAGATGACGCTCAGCTTGATGCGATTCGTGCAGAAGTTGCTAAGGTTCCGACCGAAGGTGACTTACGTCGCGAAATTTCCATGAACATTAAACGTTTAATGGATTTAGGCTGCTACCGCGGTCTTCGTCATCGTCGCAGCTTGCCTGTCCGCGGACAACGCACCAAAACTAACGCACGTACCCGTAAAGGTCCGCGCAAACCTATTAAGAAATAAGATTTCTGGAAGCTAAAAGATGGCTAAAGATACTCGCACACGCAAGAAGGTCACTCGTACCGTCTCTGAAGGTGTTGCACACATTCACGCTTCTTTTAATAACACCATTGTGACTATTACCGATCGTCAAGGTAATGCACTGGCTTGGGCCACTTCAGGTGGACAAGGCTTCCGTGGATCACGTAAATCAACTCCGTTTGCTGCTCAGGTAGCTGCTGAAGTTGCTGGTAAAGCTGCTTTAGATTACGGTTTGAAAAACTTGGACGTCCTTGTTAAAGGTCCTGGTCCAGGTCGTGAATCTGCGGTTCGTGCTTTAGGTGCAGTGGGTTATAAAATTAATAGCATTACCGATGTGACTCCAATTCCTCACAACGGTTGCCGTCCACCTAAAAAACGTCGCGTGTAAGGAGAAACATTCATGGCTCGTTATATTGGTCCAAAATGCAAACTCTCTCGCCGCGAAGGGACAGACCTGCAACTTAAATCAGGCGTTAAACCGTTTGATGTTAAGACAAAAAAACATGCTAAAGCTCCTGGCCAACATGGTGGAGCTCGTGGTGGTAAACAATCAGAGTACTCACTACAATTACGTGAAAAACAAAAAGTACGTCGTATGTACGGTGTTTTAGAACGTCAATTTAGTAACTACTATAAAGAAGCTGCTCGTGTTAAAGGCGCAACAGGTGAAAACTTGTTGAAATTGCTTGAAAGCCGTTTAGATAACGTTGTTTATCGTATGGGCTTTGGTTCTACACGTGCAGAAGCTCGTCAGCTTGTATCTCACCGTTCAATCACTTTAAATGGTCGTCGTGTTAACATCGCGTCAATCCAAGTTAAAGCTGGTGACGTGATTGCAGTACACGAAGGCGCTAAACAACAATTACGTATTAAAAACGCAATTGAATTGGCTGCTCAACGTGGAACTCCTTCTTGGATGGAAGTTGACCATTCTAAATTAGAAGGTACATTCAAATCTGCACCTGATCGTTCTGATTTACCTGCTGAAATCAACGAAAGCTTGATTGTTGAATTGTATTCTAAATAATCCTTGAGGTAGCAATAATGACGCGTACTGCAAACGAGTTTCTAACTCCGCAAGCGATCAAGGTCGAAGCGGCAAGCGGGACCTCGGCAAAAGTGATTCTAGAACCTTTAGAGCGTGGCTTTGGTCATACTCTAGGTAATGCTTTACGTCGCATTCTTTTATCATCTTTACCTGGCGCTGCTGTGGTTGAAGTTGAGATTGAAGGCGTCGAGCACGAGTACAGTACTTTAGAAGGCTTGCAGCAGGACATCGTCGAGCTCTTGCTGAACCTTAAAGGATTGTCTATTAAGCTGTTCGATCAAAATGAAGCATATTTGACATTAGAGAAACAAGGTCCTGGCGATGTAACTGCCGCTGATCTTCGTTTACCTCACAATGTTGAAGTGGTTAACCCTGAACATTTGATCGGCACGTTAAGTGCTTCAGGCTCATTGAAAATGCGCTTGAAAGTTGTTCAAGGTCGTGGTTATGAGACTTCTGATTCTCGCTTCCCAGAAGGTGAAACTCGCCCAGTGGGACGTTTACAATTAGATGCGTCTTATAGCCCGATTAAACGTGTTTCTTACACAGTTGAAAATGCTCGTGTAGAACAACGTACAGACCTTGACAAGTTGGTCATTGATCTTGAAACAAACGGGACTGTTGACCCTGAAGAAGCGATCCGCAAAGCGGCAACAATCTTGCAACAACAAATTGCAATCTTTGTTGATCTTCAGAAAGATCAAGCTCCAGTTGCTCAAGAACCTCGTGAAGAAGTTGACCCAATCTTGCTTCGTCCAGTAGATGATCTAGAGCTTACTGTTCGTTCTGCTAACTGTTTGAAAGCAGAAAATATTTACTACATTGGTGATCTTGTTCAACGTACTGAAGTTGAGTTGTTAAAAACTCCTAACTTAGGTAAAAAATCGTTGACTGAGATCAAAGATGTTCTGGCTTCAAAAGGCTTACAACTCGGCATGCGTTTAGAAAACTGGCCACCAGCTAGTTTACGTATGGACGATCGTTTTGCCTATCGTAGTCGTTAATTAAGTAGGACTATCACCATGCGTCATCGTAATAGTGGTGTGAAATTAGGCCGTACAAGCAGTCATCGTAAAGCGATGTTCCAAAACATGGCTAATTCTTTGTTTGAACACGAGTTGATCAAAACAACTGTGCCTAAAGCAAAAGAGTTACGTCGTGTAGCTGAGCCTTTAATCACTTTAGCTAAAGTCGATACAGTAGCAAACCGTCGTTTAGCGTTTGCTCGTACTCGTTCAGCAGCAACTGTTGGTAAATTATTTACCGTTCTTGGCCCTCGTTACAAAGAACGTAACGGCGGTTATCTACGTGTTCTTAAAGCGGGCTTCCGTGCAGGTGATGCTGCACCGATGGCTTACGTTGAGCTAGTAGATCGCGAAGTTAAATAATTTCGTGTAGAACATCGCAAGTTGTTCAAAAAAGGTCGGTTGAATAAACCGGCCTTTTTTTGTCTAACAATTGGCATTACTTGACCTGAATTGACATGTTTTTTGCAACTTTTAGTCAAACTTGACATTGTGTATTGTCAAAAATATGTTTTAATAAAAATGTTCTTATAAAAAGGTTAATAAAAGAAATGGATAAGCAAGTCGATATTCTTATTGTTGGTGCTGGTATCTCTGGAATTGGAATTGCAGCACATTTAATTAAAAATAATCCGAACCGTAAATTTGAAATACTCGAACGTCGTAAAAGTTTCGGTGGAACGTGGGATTTGTTTAAATACCCAGGTATTCGCTCCGACTCAGATATGTCTACTTTTGGCTACAATTTTAAGCCATGGCGTAAAGCGAATGTGCTTGCAGATGGCGCTTCGATTAAAGGTTACTTGGGTGAAGTTGTTAGTGAGTACAATATTAAAGAAAAAATTCATTTTGAGCATCGTGTACTTTCTGCGAATTACGATACTTCAATAAAAAAATGGATTGTAGAAATCGAAGATCAAAATCAAAAGAAACAAACTTGGCAAGCTAATTTCGTCTTAGGCTGCACAGGTTATTATAACTATGACCAAGGTTTCCAACCTGATTTTCCAAATCAAGATAAATTTAAAGGTCAATTGATTCATCCACAATTTTGGCCTGAAAATTTAGATTATACCGGCAAGAAAGTAGTTATCATTGGTAGTGGAGCAACTGCAATCACTTTAGTACCAGCAATGGCAAAAGGTGGGGCTGGGCATGTAACAATGTTACAACGTTCACCAACTTATATTGCTTCAATTCCTTCGATTGATTTTGTTTATGACAAAACACGTAAATTTATGACAGAGGACATGGCATATAAGTTCACGCGTGCTCGTAATATCGGAATGCAACGTGCAATTTTTGCTTTGTCAAAAAAACAACCTCAACTGGTTCGCAAGTTACTTCTTAAATCTATTGAAATGCAGTTGAAAGGTAAAGTGGATATGAAACACTTTACCCCAAGTTACAATCCTTGGGATCAACGTTTATGTGTAGTGCCAGACGGTGATTTATTCAAAATTTTACGTAGTGGTAAAGCAAGTGTTGAAACAGATCATATTGAATCATTCACTGAAAATGGTATTCAATTGAAATCTGGTAAACACTTAGATGCAGATATCATTGTTTCTGCGACTGGTCTAGAAATTCAAATTATGGGCGGTATCAAAGCGACTGTTGATGGTCAGCCGATCAAGACTAGCGAACATATGCTTTATAATGGTGTGATGGTAAGTGATGTACCAAATATGGCGATGGTCATTGGTTATGTGAACGCATCATGGACATTAAAAGTAGATGTCATTGCTGATTATATTTGCCGTCTATTCAAATTTATGGATCAGAACGGTTATGATGAAGTTGTCGCACCAACTGACCATTCTGCAATGCTCGATGAAACAGTTATGGGTGAAATGTCATCAGGTTATATTGCGCGTGCGGCTGATCAACTTCCAAAACAAGGTACTAAGGCACCTTGGATGGCAACGCATAACTATTTAGCTGATCGTAAAGATCTCAAAAATGCGACTTTTAATGATGGTATTTTAAAATTTGCGAAGGCTCCTGCACAGTCAGTAAAAAAGCCTAAATTAGTATCTTAATGAATAGCTATTAAAATAAAAAGGAAGCGAAAGCTTCCTTTTTCTATTTATAAAGAACGTGATATGAGTTCTTTCATGATTTCATTGGTGCCGGCATATATACGATTTGCACGGTTATCGATATATGCGCGTGCAATAGGGTATTCAAGCATGAAGCCATAGCCACCATGTAACTGTAAGCACTCATCAACGACTTTAGAGAACATATCAGAAATTTTATATTTTGCAGCTGCGGCCGCATCTACACCTAACGTACCCTCAAGTTGTAATTCCATACAACGATCTAAATAAGAACGACAGAAGTCTATTTCAGTTCGAAGTTCTGCTAGCTTAAAACGTGTATTTTGAAATGTGCCAATTGGCTTGCCGAATGCTTTACGATCTTTTGTATATTGTACTGTGTGTGCAAAGGCAGCTTCTGCACCTGCTTGGCAGATAATCGCAACAAGCATACGTTCCCAAGCGAGTTCTTTCATAAGCATGATGAAGCCCATGCCTTCCATACCAATCAAATTTTCCTTTGGTACACGAACATTATCAAAGAACAATTCGCAAGTATCTTGTCCTTTCATACCAATTTTATTGAGTGGTTTACCTTTGGTGAATCCAGCTCGATCAGCTTCGACAATAATGAGAGATAAGTTGGCTGAACCTTTATCACTATTACCTGTTTTGCACACAACAATTGCCATATCACATAGATAACCGTTGGTAATAAAAATTTTAGAACCATTGATGACATATTCATCGCCATCTAAAACTGCAGAAGTTCGTACAGCTTGTAAGTCTGAACCTGTACCAGGCTCAGTCATCGCAATGGCAGTGACAACTTCGCCAGAAGCCATTTTAGGGAGCCATTTTTTCTTTTGCTCTTCGTTGGCAAAATTATTCAGGTAATTCGCAACAATATCCGAATGCAATGAAAAACCAGTTGATGAATCCATTGCATAAGCTTGTTCTTCAATGAGGATCATACTGTAGAGTCGATCTACACCATATCCACCATATTCTTCAGGCATTGTGGTGCACAATAGACCCATTTCACCCGCTTTATTCCATAAGTCACGATCTACATGTTGTTGTTCTTCATATTTTGCAATATTTGGAACGACTTCTTTTTCATAGAATTTTCGGACAGTATCACGAAACGCTTCATGCTCTGCATTGAATAATTTTCGAGGTAACATATTAGGAATTGGTCGAATTGCGCCTGATTGCATATTTATATTTCCATAAGTGTTATTAGATTAGCCACAACATAAGAGAGCCTGAACATTGGTGCAATGTGTTGAATGCTCAAATCGCAAGAATTGCTGATGAATTTGGTCAATTGATATTTTTAAAACACAAAGCTCATGGCTTCAGTTAAAATGGAATGAACACAGATTAGGGGATAAAAATGTACGATGAATTAACGCTTGAAGAGCGTAAAGTTATCTATCGCGCACGTCGTGGTTTAAAAGAAATTGACGTGTATTTTGATCCTTATGTAAAGCAATACTATTTGCAAGCTGAACCAGAAGAGAAAGCAATGTTTGCTGAACTGGTTGAACAAGAAGATCCTGATTTATTGGATTGGTTTATGGAGGTTTCTGAACCACCTCGACCTGAATTGCGCCAATTTATTCAAAAATTAAAAGATTATGTCCATAATCCATGAGCGTTATTCACTGAAACACAGCTCTTATTCGGCTGTGTTTCATGTTTTCTCTATTTTCATCATGAGTATTACTTTATTAATCAGTATTAAGCTCATTTATGCTTTGGGCAGTATTATATTTATACTGATTATCTGGTGGAATTTTAGAAAAAAACCACAATTAAAAGAATTACAAAAAATAGACAAAGATTTATGGTCGATTCAAATGACTTCAAATCCAAAAATATACCAAGCAAAACTGAATCGAGTTTTTCATTTTCATTACTTCGTAATACTCAGTTTTAACGAAAATAAATTCGATTCTTTGGTGATTTGGAGAGATCAAATAGATGAAAAACAATGGAAAAGCTTGATTACTCATGCAAGTTTTGGCTAATTGTTAGACAATAAGTCTTTTATTTTTAAATTTAAAACATGATAAAAAACAATTATTTAAAAATATATTATATGAATAAAAATGAATTGTTTGACGAAAATGAAAGAAAATCAAATTGTTAGACAAAAACACGATGAAATCTTAATTTCTAAAGTACATTAAACATACCAACAGCTAATGAGGAATTTCAAAATGAGCGAAATTCATATGTGGTTGTTTCTAGTGGTTGCTGCTGTTATGGCAATTATAATTGGAAGACTAGGAACTGTGCTGAAGGAACGAATTGAACACCACAACAACGAACAAAATAAACTCTCTTGAGTTTACCATTTAATAAGTAGCATGTGCCGAACCGTCGCAATGCTACTTTTTTTTGCCCAAAATTTTAACAATTCAAAAAATAAGTCAATCATTTCAATTCAGATCAATGACAGACTAATTGTTAATGAAGTGCATTGCTGCACTTTTATTCAGCGATTGCATCTGATATTTTAAATCGCAAGGATGACAAAATTATAAAATTGAGGACAGGAAGTATGTCTAAATTAAAGACTCAAGGTCTTTTCACGGCAATTGCGGTTGTAGCAGCTACAACTTTATCTGGATGTTCATACGTAATCAAAACTGGTGCGAATGCATCACTTGCGTTTAGTGAAAAACACATCTTACCGCCAGTACTCTCAATGGGTGATGTGGATATGGTGTGTAATCAGGGCACAGCTTTGACTCCTGTGATTATGGCGACTAAAGATATGGGTGCTGATCCGACCCGTATGGCAGTTCTTTTATATTCAGCTTCAGGGATGTGCGCAGAAAATCGTGCCTTAGATGCAGAATTAAGATACCTAAGAGCATCAAAAGCAGGTCAAGTGACAGAAGCACAAGATGCGCGTATTGAACAAAAGCGCTGGGCTGCTGTTGCTGCCGAACGTCAATATACGGGTTATCAATTGTTTGCGGAGCGTTGGCAGTCTAAATATAAATATAATTTAGGTGACTCATGTCCAACTATGCGTCGTAATCTTGACCAAACAGTATATCTGTTAGGGATGTTAAGTGGCTTACAAGCGATGACCAATGATATTGCTTCTGGTGGTCAAGTGCATGTTCCTAAAGATATCGCAGCAATTGTTGAACGTGGCATGGTCTGTCTTGATAACAACAAGTTTTGGGGTGTACCGAATGCTACTCGAGCAGTGATTTGGACATTATTACCTGGAGCTGATGCAGGCAAACCAGATCCATACCAAACGCTTAAACAATCTATGCAAATTGGTGAGCAAAAAGGAGTACGCTTATCGCATGCCTTGTATGCTGTTGCAGCACAAGCCAGTGGTGACGATGCAAAAATACGTGATGCATTACGTTCTTATGCCGCTTCACGTGCTGAAGAAGTTCCTGTAAATCCAGAGTTTAAGTTATTGGATAATATGGCAGGACAAATGATACAAGCGATCTCAGACCGTTATTGGACGGAGAATACAGGTGTACGAACTGAAGCTGATGGAATGTCGAGCTTCTGGGATGATCAAGCGACCAATGAAGCCGATGATCTTTTCGAGAACACATTAGGCGAATAAGATTTTTTTAATTTTGTTCAAAATTAAAAAATGGAGTTATTCAAGAAAAAGAGCTTTTAAGCTCTTTTTCTTTTAGGAATACGAAAGATGAAAGATACTATCCTGATTCGAAAAATACTGTTTATTGCATGCTGTATCAGTATTTCCGCTAGTCTGCAGATTTTTCAGGAGTATTTTTTCTATTGGCGTCCTGTATTGGATGAAGAAATTTGGCGAGTATGGACAGCTCACTATGTACATGTGGGATGGATACACTATGCATTGAATATGGTGGGTTTAGCCTGTCTGCCTTTCATCTTCCCATATGTCAAAATTAGGTACATGTTGTACTTGTTGATCGCACTCCCGCCATTAGTTAGTTTAAGTTTTTATTATGTTTATCCTCACGTTGAAGCTTATGCAGGTCTATCAGGGGTACTACATGGTATGTATATGGCTTTGGCAGTTTATTTTTTAAAATTTGAAAAAGAACGTAAATTCTCGCTGCTTGTATTAGCTTTAATCACGGGCAAAATTTTGTGGGAAAATATCTTTGGTTCTCTCGATACTGCGCAAATGATTGGTAGCCCAGTATTGGTTGAAGCACATTTAACAGGTGCAATATGGGGGGCATTACTCAGCATGCTCTTTTTAATTTATCAGCACATCTCCGTGAAGGACACACACATCTCTTAATTACTCTGATACTTAATTATCACTTATTTTAATGTGTGATCAGATTCGAATCTTTTGCATTTATTTTTTTAAGGTCATATTTGTTTAAAAAAAGAAATACAGTATGGTATAGCCTACTGATTTAGTTGGTTTTTATCTCGCTCTTAAGAGGTGAATTGATGAAAATTGGCATAAATTTAAAAAAAATGGAAAAGTCAGTCATTCTTTTTTAAAAAAAAATCAGTCAGATTCATGTGATAAAAGAGGTAAGGAAATTAGGTAAAGGATTTTGCCTAAGCCCGAATTAGAAAAGATGAGCTGTACAGGCAATGTATAGCAGTATTAAATAATGGAATAACAATGCAAGAGCCTTCTAAAAAGAGATCTGGGTTAGGTCTACTTAGTTATATATGGACTGAGTGGATATCTGCGTTTACGATTTTGCTTCTACTGTTACTGACGCTCATCATCGGGACAGGAGAAATGATTCACGGGCAGATGTTACGTTTAGGTGAAAGTCTATACGGTGACGAAAAAATTGGTATGCAGTATTCATTCTTGCGTGCTGAACCTGAAAAGCCAGTCTGTGATCGAAATCCAAATATTGACCTTCTGGTTCAAAACCAAATGCAAGCCAATGCAAAGGATGAATTTGCAGATATTTTTGGCACAACATCTGAAGAAGATGTTCGTGCCTCTGTGTTGGCTGGTCAACAGTTATGTGAAGAAAAATATGCCTTCTACGATAAGTCAATTCAGTATTTAGAAGATAACCCTTCAATACGAACTTACCGAACCATGGAAACAACTTTCTTTGGTATTTTCCAATTTGGTACGGAAAATAAGGCAGTTCTATTGATTATCATGGTGGTACTTGCAGCGATCACTGCAACACTTAAAATCCACCACATTGGTCTACGCGGTCCAAGTTCTGTTTTAGATTATAGGGTTTACGCTGTCGCAATGATACTTGCGAACAGTTTCTTAACCAGTTCAGCGATCAGTCAGTATAGATCTGTATTGAACTCTGGTGTTCCGCCAACCAGTGAGATGACAATCATCTACTGGTTATGGATAATCTTGTTCAGTACACTGACATTAATTAGTTTGTACCAATTGTTCCGTGTACCAGAAAATGCGAAGCCAGGTGGTACGATTGGCATGGCATTATTGTCAGTCCCACTTTATGCCTATATGGCGATCACAACAGGATTTAACTTTACCTTTGTGATGGACTATCCAATGGGTCAAGGGATTTATTTAGGGCAGCTGGTTGAGTTCTCTACTATTTTCCTTAATTTATCACTGTTCATTTGGGCAGGTATGCTGTTAAAGCAGACATTAATTGTTGATAAATTCCTAAACATTTTACGTCCATGGAATCTAGCGCCTGAAACGCTTACCTGGTTAATCTTACTTGCTGCTGCATTACCTACAGCTTATACAGGTGCATCAGGTATTTTTGTAATCGCTGCAGGTGCGATCATTTATAAAGAAGTTTGGAATGCGGGCGGACGCCGTCAATTCGCTTTGGCTACGGCTGCAATGTCAGGTTCGCTTGGTGTGGTACTCCGTCCATGTCTATTGATTGTTGTTGTTGCATCGCTGAACAAAGAAGTGACGACTGACTTGTTATACCAATATGGTATTGGTGTTTTCCTCATCACTTCAACTTTGTTCTTATTAATTTCACTGTTCTTTGCTGAGCAAAAATTCCGTATTGCAGCGCCATCAGTTGCATTCCCGAATTCCGCTAAGGCATTAGTGGCAGTAGTTCCTTATGTGATCGTATTCCTGATTGTGTGGGCATTCTACAAGTATGCGTTAAATACCAACTTGAATGAGTTTACTGCACCAGTCATGATGCCAATCATCTTACTTGTCATGGTGCTTTATGAAAAATTACGTCATGAACCAGCACCGCTCGCACCAGTAGGACATTGGGATACGACATTAAGCCATACTTCGGTTGAACAAGAAGCAGCTAAGGCGCGAGTGTCAGCATCTGAAATTGCAGCACAGGATAGTCCAGACAATCCTGCACGTAAAGTGAGTTTCTGGAAGTCAATTCATGTATCTGCAAGTGAAACAGTCGGACATATCGGGGCGCTTGTGATCTTAATGGCATTGTCTGTCAGCGTTGGTGGATACTTAGAGCGTATCGAGTTGATGGAACACTTCCCAACGGATATTGAAAATATCTATATCGTGATTACCTTGATCGTATGTCTCATGGTATTCGTCGGGATGATTATGGATCCGTTTGGTGCTGTCATCTTAATTTCAGCAACAGTTGCGCCTGTCGCCTACGCTTATGGTATAGATCCTGTTCACTTCTGGATGATTGCTTTAATTGGTTTCGAATTGGGTTATGTATCACCTCCAGTTGCACTCAATCACTTGCTCGCAAGGCAGTCGATTGGTGATGAAGAGGTGGCTGCTGCCGATGCAGAAGTGAAAGATAAAACGTTCTACTACAAATACGAACGTTGGATTCTTCCTCTGATTGTGATGATTCCAGCTATGTTAATTATCGCCTATGTACCTTATATCTTTAAGTTATTCGGTTGGTATCAATAATTAAATAAAATAAGCACCTTCGGGTGCTTATTTTTTGTTGATTTTTAAAACATCTTAATTTCTTGGGCGCGGCTTAAATTGAATAACACCAATTTCGTCTGCAACCTCAGGCATTTGAGGTTCATCTATATGTGTCGGACGATTTTCAGAATAGTTACATTCAATACATTCGATCCATTCTGAATCACCTGAAGTGAGCATGACAATACGATCCATAGCTTCACATTTCGGACATTTTGCACCTGCAATGAAACGACGTTTGATCGACATAATGACACTCACCTTCAAAAATTAGTAGCGTAGTTTAAGCAGTTTTAGTGTCATTCGTCCAACCTTGATGGCGTAATAATGCATCAATTTTAGGCTCACGACCTCTAAATTTAACAAAGGCATCAAGCGCTGTATCTTTACCGCCTACAGCAAGCACTGCTTTGCGGAAAGCAAGTCCAGTCTCTTGGTTGAAGATGCCTTCTTGTTCAAAGCGATCGAATGCATCACTTGCCAAAACTTCAGCCCATTTGTAAGAGTAGTAGCCTGCGGCATAACCCCCTGCGAAAATATGGCTAAAACTATTTTGGAATCGGTTGTAAGGTGCTGTAGGGAGAACAGCATATTGTTCACGAATTTCGTTTAGAGTGTGTTGAATAGCTATTGCATCTAAAGCAGGAGATTGTTTATGTATATTCAAATCAAACATGGCAAACTCTAGTTGACGAAGGGTTTGCATGCCTGATTGGAAAAATCTCGCATCCAAAAGCGACTTAAGGAGTTCTTCAGGTAAGGGTGTTTTGGTCTCAATGTGTTGGCTGATTAAAGCCAAGCTTTCATTATCCCAAGTCCAGAATTCCATAAACTGACTTGGCAGCTCGACGGCATCCCAAGCGACACCATGTGTGCCTGCTACAGAGATATGATCTACTTCTGTGAGCATATGATGCAGACCATGTCCAAACTCATGGAAAAGAGTAACGACTTCATCATGTGTTAAAAGCGCAGGCTGTTGACCAATTGGTGGTGTAAAATTACCGACCATGTAACAAATCGGTTTCTGCATGCCATTGTTGGTTTGCATACGTGAGCGGAATCCGCTCATCCATGCTCCACCACGTTTCCCACTTCTAGCGTACAAGTCAAAATAGAATCCACCTATGACACTGCCTTGATCTTCAAGCTCATAATATCGTGCATCTGGATGCCATACAGGTGCTTCACGTTCAATGACTTGAATACCATATAAACGCTCCACAATTTTAAATAAACCTTGAACGACGACAGGGGTAGGGAAGTATGGCTTAAGTGCTTCCTGAGACAGATTAAACTGTTGAACTTTGAGTTTTTCCGAGAAATACGTCGTGTCCCAAGGTTGTAGTTCATCTACACCATGAGATTGAGCAATTGCTTTTAATGCCTCAATTTCTTGTAGGGCAGGTTTACGAGCATGTTCTGCCAACTCAATCAGGAATTGATCTACAGCTTCAACACTTGGAGCCATCTTACTTGCCAGTGAATATGCTGCATAATGATCAAAACCTAAAAGTTGAGCCATTTCTTGGCGCAATTTGAGAATTTCTTCCATCACCGCAGTATTGTCATATTCAGGGTGATCTGACTGATCCGACGCTCGCGTGGTATATGCTTTATATAAGGCTTCGCGAAGCTCTCGATTATCTGCGTAAGTCATGATCGCAAGATAAGAAGGGAAATCCAATGTCGCCACGGCTTGATCGAGTTCACGTTGTTGACCGTATTGCTTTAGCAGTTCGATACTGCTCGCAGGTAAACCAGCAAGTTCATCTTCAGTTAATGGTTTGAAATATGATTGTGTGGCATCAAGAACGTGGTTAGAAAAATCTGAAGAAAGCTGCGATAAACGAGCTGATATTTCTGCGTAGCGTTTTTTTGCTTCGCCTTCTAGAGCCACGCCTGAGAGTTTAAAGTCTCTAAGTGCAAGTTTAATCGCACTCTGTTGAGCTTCTGGTAAATCCGAAAAAATAGGTGCATCATGCACATATTGGTAGGTTTGATAGAGCGCAGTATGTTGCCCTAATTGTGTGTAGTATTCACTTAAGCTAGGTAAAAGAGACTGATAAATCTCGCGGGTTTCAGGATTGTTCATCACAGCATTTAAGTGAGACAAAATACCCCAAGATTCGCTCATTTGGTTTTCTAATTGATCGATTTGATCGAGCACATTTAATTGTAATTGTACCGTGTCTGGGACTTTCTCGAGTTGGTTTATAAAGTGTTGACCATTTTGAATCGCTTGTTCAATCTGTGCTTTAAGTTGATCAAGTGTAATTTGAGAAAAATCGGGTACAGGCAAAGTTGCCTTTTCTAAAGTCATTCAAGGACCTAATTGATTCATTTACTTCATTTAGATGTAGGGGTTTATGGACTTTAAATCAAGTGATACATTCAATTATTTACGTAAGTGCTAAATAAAGAATCGGTGCACTTGATTATAAATTAAAAAAATAAAGCTTAAAAAAAAGAGCGCCGTAGCGCTCTTTAAAGATTTAGTCTAATTTAGCTTTCGCATTCGACTTTTTCTTTTTTACTTTAGCTTTCTTTTTCGCTTTGTCTTTTACTTTTCCATCAGATTTTTTGTCTGATTTTTTAGTATAAGAGCTTGGTTTTGCCTTGGACTTTTTCTTACGAACAGGGCGTTCACCGCTTTCATCTTTATCTTTTAGGAGTTCGACAGGCTCATTCAACATGCGATTTAACGCTTCTTGCTTGGTGACCGGGTTTTCCTTCACGACACGTGGTGCTCGACTACGAATAGCGCGACCTGCATGGCTGAGTTGTTGAATCAATTCAAAATCAATCTTACGTTCTTCTAAATTGACACCTGCAACCTTGATGCGTACTTCATCACCCAAACCGAAGGTCTGACCACGATTTTGCCCAACTAAACTTTGACTCGCTTGATCGAAGACAAAGAAGTCATCGCCAAGCTGGCTTACATGGACCATACCATCGACATATAAATCTTTTAAAGTGACAAATAGACCAAACTCAGCCGTAGCACTAATGACGCCAACAAACTCTTCACCAAGATGCTGTTGCATATAATGGCATTTTAACCAAGTGGTCACTGAGCGAGAAGCTTCATCAGCTCGACGTTCTGTTGCCGAGAAATGATTACCGGCTTCTTCTAGTGCGCCACCTGAGACTGGTGCAGGTTTATTTTTGAGGTGTGCTTTGATAGCACGATGTAATAATAAATCTGGATAACGACGAATTGGAGAGGTGAAATGAGTGTATGCCTCATACGCCAAACCATAGTGACCAGCGTTATTTGGCCCATAATAAGCTTGCATCATGGAGCGAAGAAGCACAGCATGAATACTTGGCGCATCAATACGGTCTTTAGTGGCTTCAATGACCGCTTGGTAGTCCGCTTGCGTAGGTTGATCAGGGAATTTCAAACCTAATAACTTAACAAAGTCGCGAACTTTTTGAATGCGTGAGAATTCAGGTGGCTCATGCACACGATACAACATTGGAATTTCGTGTTTTAAAG
This sequence comes from Acinetobacter sp. 24-47-66, assembly GCF_056779755.1. Classification (NCBI taxonomy): domain Bacteria; kingdom Pseudomonadati; phylum Pseudomonadota; class Gammaproteobacteria; order Moraxellales; family Moraxellaceae; genus Acinetobacter; species Acinetobacter sp. 24-47-66. Next base: position 28,994 of record NZ_JBWYIL010000009.1, on the reverse strand, counting down.
CAAATTCAGCAGCAGCGACATTGGCTAACAACATACATTCTTCAATGAGTTTATGAGCATCGTTACGTGATCTTGGTAGAATTTCTTTAATTCCACCAAGTTCATCAAAGGTCATGTACGTTTCAACGGTTTCAAATTCCATTGCATGGCGTTCTGCACGTAAACCTTTTAATACTTGGTAAAGTTGGAATAATGTATTCAGTGATTTACGCACTGTACGATCTTCAGGTACAGCTTGACTATCACCTTCAAAATATTTTGCAACTTGGTCATAGGTGAGTCGTGCTTTAGAGTGCATCACCGACGGATAGAATTCAAATTTTGTGACTTTACCTGCGCGACTTAAATTCAAATCACAGACCATACATAGACGATCGACATTTGGATTGAGTGAGCATAAGCCATTTGAAAGTGCTTCAGGCAACATCGGTAAGACAAAGTGAGGGAAGTACACAGACGTACCGCGTTCTTGTGCTTCATCATCTAAAGGTTTACCAATACGAACATAATGACTGACATCTGCAATCGCAACCACGACACGATAGCCGCCACCAGGACGTTTTTCTGCATAGACAGCATCGTCGAAGTCACGAGCATCTTCACCGTCAATTGTGACTAAGGGTAAATCTCTTAAATCAATGCGTCCTTGACGATCTCGTGCTGTCGGTTCTTTAAAACTTTCAGCTTCTTGAACTACTGCTTCTGGAAATTCGTAAGGTAAACCATATTCTAAAATGGTTTGAGGAATAATAATTTCAGTATCAGATTTGTCGGCCATAGATTGAATAATATGGCCTGTAGCAAACTCTTCACGATTTGGAAAATCATCAATTTCAACTCGAAGAGAATCACCAACTTTAGCTTTCGCATGCGCAATGAGTTCTTTTTCTAAGGTAATCGGTTGATGCGCATTTGGATTTGCTGGTTGAATGAAGTATTCACCTTCATATTCTGCGAGTTTCCCAATGATTTGTTTGACGCGTCGTTGGGTAATTTCAGTAATGAAACCCCATGGTTTACCTTTACGGTCAACAGAGGTCTGTTGAACTTTAACTCGGTCACCATGGAAGACTTGACGTAATTCACGCTCAGGTAACAAATATTCTTCTTTCTTACCATCTATACTCGCAACCCCTAAACCTTTGCTATTGATATAGATGGTCGCATCATGAACAGGTTGATCTGCCATAAGCTGGAACTTATAACCTTCTTTCGTCAATTGACCATCACGAACCATCGCACTTAAACGGTGACTAAGTGCTTCAATACTTTTTTGATCCGCAATTTCGAAGTGTTCCACAAGGTCTGCATGAGACAATGCTTTTTTCTTATTCTCAATCGTTTCTAGAATCAGAACACGGCTTGGAATAGGATTATCGTAACGTTCAGCTTCCGCTTTGGCTTCAGGGTCGACCCAATTTTTCATAATGTCTTTGGCTTCATATCAGAAGATAAGTTTAGCATAAGACATGATAAGAAATACTGCACGTAAATGATTGCAATAAAGTGTTTTTAGTTCATAAATTATAAAAGAGATGCAGAATAGACAGTATTAAAGTGAAATTAATGCAGATTAAAGGTAAAAAACCTGAAAATTGTTTAAAAAATATATGATTGAACAAAAAACATAGAATTTTTTAAATTCTCACTTGAAGAGTAGGGACGAAGTTTGTATTATGGCGTCTCGTTACGGTGAGGTGGATGAGTGGCTGAAATCACTTCCCTGCTAAGGAAGCATACCTATTACTGGTATCGAGGGTTCGAATCCCTCTCTCACCGCCAACGATAAACTTGAAATGCGCTCATAGCTCAGCTGGATAGAGCACTTGGCTACGAACTAAGGGGTCGGGAGTTCGAATCTCTCTGAGCGCACCAATCAAGTTAATCGATGTAACGAAGTCGTAAAACACTCAAGTACGCGCTCATAGCTCAGCTGGATAGAGCACTTGGCTACGAACTAAGGGGTCGGGAGTTCGAATCTCTCTGAGCGCACCAACTTGATCATCTATAAAGATGTAAAAAAGAGAAGAAACCGCTTAATTGCGGTTTTTTTGTTTCTAGAATGAAGTGATGCTATAAATCATCATATTTTATTAGCTACTTAAGAAAGAAATAAATTTTAAAATTTCTACACATATTATTTTTAATTAATAGATATTAGCTCTTATAAAAACATCATCAATCCAACTCAGGATTGTTTGGAATTTGGATTGATCTTGTTGATCATCTCTTAAGTTGTTGATTATCTAGCCATAATTTACATTTACGTATAAATACTGTTCGCTTGATTTAAATTTTATTAAAAAGTACTTAACAAATAATAATATTCATATATAATGCACTCCATCAAGACGTCGCGCTCATAGCTCAGCTGGATAGAGCACTTGGCTACGAACTAAGGGGTCGGGAGTTCGAATCTCTCTGAGCGCACCAACTTGATCATCTATAAGATGTAAAAAAGAGAAGAAACCGCTTAATTGCGGTTTTTTTGTGTCTATTTTTTTATCTTATTTCTTCTGCTCTTCGTTTTTGACTTTCAATGCAAAGACGACATTCGCCCCAACTGTAGGGAGCACATCATGATAAGGCAAGCTCCGTGCTGCACGAATCAGGAACGGTGCTTTTTCATCTATTTTTCCAGCATTCGTCATTTTCAATAAAGTACCTTGTTGAAACTTATCAAATTGCATTTTTCCTTTAATGTATTTCAGATCACCGCCTTGAGCATAAAAACTATTCTGATTCGACTGAGGAAAGCTAAAATTTAGTTTAAATCGGAATGGAATTTGAATAACTCCTAACCCGAGTTCAACTTTAAAATCTGCCAATTGTGTTTGGTCTTTTAGGGTTTCGATATCAATAGATTTGAGTTGGCGGGGAAACAACTTTTTATAATGTACAGGCTGTGTCCATTTTTGTAATTGTTGCACTGGTTGGGAATAATACTGATACGTCGTCACAAAACGCATTGATTCTGCACCGTGTTGATAAGGCACGGTTGTCGGTGTATGGACAAAACTTACAGGGTGTTCGGTGATACGACTGATTTGTGCGATTTTGGCTATTTGATTTGTCGTTAATTGGTCGGATGGAAATTGTTCTGGTTTGAGCGCACTCGAAGAAGGCGCTGTTAATTTTTTTCGAATTGATTCAAGTAAAAATGCATGTGTACCACTTGGAATTCCCATTTTTGCTTCAGGCACTGCATTCAGAACTTTGCTAAATAGAAAACCTTTAGGTTGGTTCAAATCTCCCCATTGCGTTAGGGTCAGAAGAGTATGATTTTGATCCAATTTGAACCATTCAAATTTGCCTAGACCATAAGGAACAGGTGCATCCACAATCAAACTCGAAATACTATTGGCTTCAATATGATGCTGAAACACTATGGTCTCATTAAAGTTGAGCACTGGTATTGGTGTTGGAATGGAAATTTTATATTGAACCTGAGTGATATTTTTTTCTTGATTTAATATTTTAGCTGATTTCAATGTCGGGAATAATCCAACAAAATTTTCAAACTGTGAAAGCGTTTTGGCGACCTTTTCTTCATTAACAGGCAATACGATGGCAGATGATGTGAACTTCACATTTGGATTGGGTTGTTTTTTGCGTGTCGGAATAGATGTTTGGGTATTTGTGTGCGCATAGATGAGAATCTGATCTTTGGCGATGCTGGCGAGTTCGGTACTATTATTTTGAAATGGTTTTAACGCACTGGGTATATTTTCTTTCCATTCAATAATCGCGCTGTACGACAAGCTGGGTATAAAAATAAGGCTTAAGCACAATGCTCGATAGTTAAAGTATTTCATTTTCATCCTGAACTATGAATTTAGACTTTTTATTTTGTGTCATTGTAAATCGTGTGATGCTTTCATCAATAGTGCGATGATGTAATCAACAGTATTCATTAAAACGACAATTCGATTTCAGGTAAAGTGGTGTAATATCTTTGCTTAAGAAAATCGATTGTTGAATCCCCTATGTCTGATACTCAACCAGTTTTATCTGTCCGTTACTTCTTAAATTTACAAGAGTCTCAGGATGGTTTTGCATTAGCTACTTTTGGCAAAAAACAATTTACGCGTTTTTTAACGCCACTTGTCAGTATTGCGATCGTGATTTGGGGGCTTTATCTTGGATTAGAGGGAGTAGGGCGCTATTACATGGCTTTAGGCACGTTCTTTATCTTTTTACAAATCGTTATGCGTTACTGGTTCTTACCTATGATGTTCAAGCGTCAGTTTGAAAAATATCAATTTGGTAAGACTGAACAAGGTATTGATTTGTTTCAAAACTCTGCCGAGCTTTTTTCAAGTGGTCGTCCTAAACAAGCATTTGCCTACAGTGAAGTACAAAAATTTGTAGTGGGTAAATTGACCTATATGCTTGAACTCAAAAATCATACAGTGGTCATTATTCCAAAACGTGCATTTGAGTCTGATGTAGACAGAACACTGTTTGAAAATACATTCCAAAAACGTTAAGTTTTGATGAGTTCATTACTCAAACTATAAATAAGAGAGATTTTCATGAGTGCAGTTCCATCAAAAATTGTATGTGTCGGTCGCAGTTATGCTGCGCATGCTCAAGAATTAGGTAATGCGATTCCTGATCAACCTGTCTTATTTATCAAGCCGCCGAGTAGCTTGGTGTCCTTAGCAGAAGGGATTGATTGGAATCGTGCATTGGGACAGTGTCATCATGAATGTGAACTTTCATTGCGAATAGATCGACCGCTCAAAAACGTTACGGATCCTCAAGAGGCATTAGCAGCAGTAGGTGCAGTCACCCTTGGTTTGGATTTGACTTTAAGAGATCAACAAGATCAGCTTAAAAAGAAAGGACAACCTTGGGAACGTGCGAAAGCATTTGATGGATCTTGTATTTTGGCAGGTTGGATTTCGCTTGATCAGGTCCCAGCATTAGATCAAGTCCAGTTTAAGCTCGAAATTAATGATCAACTTAGGCAACATGGTGATACGGGGTTACTGATTTTTAAATTAGGAGCGCTTTTGGCAGAAATCAGTCAAAACTTTAGCTTAATGTCTGGTGATGTTGTCATGACGGGTACGCCTGCAGGTGTGGGACCATTAGAATCGGGTGATCAGCTCAAAATGACTTTGACTGGCTTAAAACAAGATTTTGTGTGGACTACGCAAGTGCATTAATGATGCATCAAGCTCAATTAAAAAGGATGATGGTTCATCCTTTTTTTATGGTTAGAGATTGTCTGAATTGATGTTTTTACGAAACTGTTGGGGCGTGATGTGCATCCAGCGTTTAAACATATTGATAAAGGCTGAGGCGTTGGCATAGCCCAAATCTAGAGCAATATGTTCAACGGTTTTATTTTCAGACAATAAGCTTAATGCTCGTGTAATTTTAAAGCGTTGACGCCATTCATTGAGCGACATCGAAATTTCAGCTTCACATAGGCGCGATAAAGTGCGCTCACTCATATTCACCATTTGAGCATAATCTCTCAGTGGACGCTGATCACTGAGATGCTCATGCATGTAGGTAAATATCGTTTGTAATGCAGGATGATCAGAATGGGGTAAGTAGCTTTTGAGCAGTGGTGAACTTTTTAATTGATCCAGCAAAACCATTAAGAGTCGTTGATATTCGGGTTGATCATATTTGAAATAAGTTTTTCTGAGTTCATTGAGTAGCGCCGTCACTAAGGGGGAGCTTAGTAAAATACCTGATTGTTTGGGCAGTGCATCACACAGGCTTTCATGCACGTATAAGGTGGCATGAGAAACAGCTGTGAGATTAATACTGCTGTGATGCAGATGCGGTGGTAGCCAAATTCCGTAGGGCGGAGGTGTTAAATATTGATTTTGATCAATATGAACTTCCATTACACCATCAAATGCATAGATAAATTCGCCCCATGCATGACCGTGTTTAGGATATTCCGAATGGGCTGGATCATTACGGAATGTTAGCCAAAGATTCTCTTGGATATGATCATAATTATCTAACTGAACGAATGATTCATGTGGATGGCGTTTTGGCATATTAAATTGCCTGAATAAATGTATTTGTTGTCTATTTTGAATTATATATTCTAATTCAGTCAGCAGTATAGTGACGACTTGTTTGTGTGAAGAGTGCCACTCATGGGTGAGCGAAGAGGTCTTGACCTTCAGGCGTCAAGCTTAATGATCGTATTGTGTTTAGTCTGGGGTTTACAGCAAATTGTCTTGAAACTTGCAGCTACTGATATTAGTCCTCTGATGCAAATCGCATTGCGCTGTGGTTTGGCAACCTTGCTTGTCGTTCCATTATTGTATCGACAACGAGTGCAACAACTGTTCAATTACCGTTATGTTGTTCCTGGAATTTGGTTAGCCTTTTTATTTTCTGCAGAATTTTATTTGGTTGCTGAGGCACTCAGGTACACCAGTGCTGCGCACACTGTTGTTCTGCTCTATACCGCGCCTATTTTTGTGGCTTTAGGCTTACATTGGAAAGTCAAAGCTGAAAAATTGAATAATCTGCAGTGGTTTGGTATTTGTTTCGCATTTCTTGGCATCGCTTATACTTTTTTAGTGCGTGATCAAGCTCAGAGCCAACTCAGCCTTATTTTATGGGGAGATTTTCTTGCTCTAATGGCGGGGATGATGTGGGCATTGACTACGATTTCTTTAAAATTTTCAACGCTTTCAGAGGCACCGCCTACTCAAACATTATTTTATCAATTGCTTGGGGGCTTTATTTTTTTATTACCCTTAGCTTTTTGGACTGGACAAGCAGATGTGCGCTGGTCACAACTGACGTTTCTGAGCTTAACATTTCATGCGGTGGTAATGTCTTTTTTAAGTTTGCTGCTATGGTTTTGGTTGTTACGAACTTATTTAGCAAATGGCTTAGGTGTGTTTTCATTTTTGACCCCCATGTTCGGCATGTTGTTTGGTGTATGGCTGTTAGATGAGGAGATCGAAACGAGTTTCTTGGTCGGTTCTTGTATGGTTCTTGCAGGGATTATGATTGTATCTTTGCACCGCTATTTGAGAATTTATTTTGATCGAATCAGCGCAAGAATTGGAGCATTCCATTGAATCAGTATACATGGCTGGGATTAAGCTCGATTTTAATTTGGGCCTCGTTGGTTGCGGTGGTGAAACTTGTAACTGAATCATTAAGCCCGGTACAGGCGGTGGCACTGATCTATAGTTTTAGTGCATTGTTCATGTTATGGAAAAATGGTTTTCCCAAGCTTTCACTCATGCCTAAAAAATACTTATGGGGCTGTGGTGCTCTTTTTGTGGGCTATGAGATCCTGTTTTTAATTTCGATTGCACTTTCAACGCATCGAGAACAGGTATTAATCATTGCAATGATTAATTATCTTTGGCCTCCTTTGCTGATAGTATTTTCGATTCTTGCACGGCAATTGAGCGCGAATATTTGGGTGATTGCTGGCTTTGCATGTGCCATTCTTGGGTTAATGATGGTTGTTAATCCAAATATTCTCGAGCCGAAACGCATATTGGTGGCTGTGCTTGAAAATCCATTCGCGTACTCATTTGCTTTTATTGGCGCCGTGCTATGGCCTTTGTACAGTATATTTACCAAGAAATATGCAGAAGGTCATAATGCTGTTCCGTTTCTTTTTCTAATGACTGCAGTTGGGTTGTGGGCTGTACATTTTGTGATGCGAGAACCCTTTGTTGAGCTGAATTTGATGACATGGCTGATGGTTGTAGTCATTGGCAGCTTAATTGGCTTGGCTTATAGCAATTGGAACCAAAGCATGCAATATGGACATCTCAAAATTTTAATTTTGGCAACGTATTTTATGCCCATTTTTTCAAGTCTGATGTCGATGCTGATTCTAGATGTGCAACCTCTAATGAGCTTTTGGATCGGTTGTGTCTTAGTGACCTTAGGCGCACTTATTTGTTGGCAATCTACACGTCCATATAATCCGTCTACGAAATAAGAAAAGACCTATAGAGGTCTTTTCTTATTGCAAGAGCTTACTTTTCTTCAAGTATGGTCGATAGCGGAACGGAGAGCTTCGCAGCAAGATAATCATCAGCTTCAATCAGTGCAGGGCCAATACGGTTCATCCATACGTCATCTTCATGGATTTGTCCGATATCATTTTTATCAGGTAGCGTATAAGGCAATGATTTATAAAATGACCAAAAATCAAGATGATCTAAATTTCTAACCAAAACATATTCATTATTATCTGTACGTTTAATAATATTCTGCTGTTCCAATAGATTGACATATTTAGGCCAGCGGCCAATTTCACCGCGTCCTAAAATATCAAGTGCCTCCAGATCGGTTACGGTTTTACCTTGTTTTTGTTTTTTATAGAATAACTCAAGCATATCTAGAAGCATGAGAATTGGATGGCGCGTTTCGGTCTTACCTGTATGAAATGCTGTGAGGGCATAACTTATCTCAACACCAAGCAGTACGATGTTCCAAGAGAGATAAATCCACAACAGGAAAATTGGAACTGCTGCAAAAGCACCGTAAACCAACTGATAACTGGTAAAGTTAGTCATCACGAAGCCGAATAAATTTTTCAGTAACTCGAAGGTAACAGCACTAAAAATCGCAGCAATCATGGCTGCTTTTATTGGAACAGAGCGGTTTGGAATCGTCCAATACAAGGCGAAAAAACCAAATGCGGTGAGTGCAAATGAGATGACCCATAAAATAAACGTGCCATTCAATTCATAACCTGCAAAATTATTGCTTAGGATGTTCATAGACGCTAAAGTCGATGAAATCACAAAAGCCGAACCCAGCAGGATTGGTCCCAGTGAAATGATGGTCCAATAGCGCATAAAACCAATAATGCCATTACGCGTTTCTGTCACACGCCAAATACGATTGAATGCTGTCTCAATGCTAGTGAGCATCATTACTGTGGTAAAGAATAAAAACAGCACACCAATAATGGTTAAGTTGCTCGAATTGTCAGTAAATGCATTCAATGCTTTGTCAAACGCGATACTGGTTTTAGGCAGAAAATTACTGTAGATCAATTGTTGTAATTGTTGCCGAGCAGGTTCTAATGCTTTAATCGATGAAATGATAACCAAGAATACGGTCAACATCGGCACGACAGCGAAAAGTGTGGTGTAAGTTAAAGAGCCTGCTTGCTCACGACAATTGTTAGCTTCAAAGCGTCGTAGTACAAACAAAATAAACTGAAACCATGTTTTATTGTAGAAAGGTAACTTTTTTAAGATTTCCGCCATAAATAATGAGTCTCGAGTATTTTTTAGTTAAAATTCTGTACGTTCGTTGCACAGCTTAACCAAATTTTAAAAAAAATACCGTATAGTTTTCTTTTTTCATTGGATGATCTTTTTATGCAAGCATATGTTCTGGTTCTGTATTACAGCAAATATGGTTCAACCAAGGAAATGGCACATTTAATTGCTCAAGGAATTGAATCTACTGGAATGCTTGCGAAAATTAGAACAGTCCCACAGTTGGCAACAGTGGTGACCGAAGCAGCACCGAGTATTCCAGAGGAGGGCGATATTTATGCGACTTTGGATGATCTTCAACATTGTTCGGGACTTGCATTAGGATCACCAACTCGATTTGGCAATATGGCATCAGAAATGAAATATTTTTGGGACCAAACAACGAGCTTATGGCTCAATGGTGCATTGCATAATAAACCTGCTTGTGTGTTTGGTTCATCGGGGTCTATGCACGGCGGGCAGGAAAGTACATTACTGACCATGTTGCCACCTTTGTTTCATCATGGAATGCTGATTTTGGGTTTAACCAATGCCAATCCAGCTTTATCAAATACAAAATCAGGTGGGACACCTTATGGTGCTACACATGTCAGTGGTCCTAGACACGATCAATCTCTAAGCCAAGATGAAAAATCACTATGTATCGAGCAAGGGAAACGATTAGGTGAAGTGGCGTTGCAAATGTTAAAGAAATAATTTTAAAGATTATTTTATCAGGCATAAAAAAGTGAGCTTCTCGCTCACTTTTATTTTGAAATATGTTTTTGTTCAAACCGGTGTTTGCACTTTTTGCATTGGTAATCGAGGAAAACATTCTTATCGACGATTTCACCCGCTTTTTTTCCAAAACGATGACCTAAAAAGCCACCAGTCACACCCACACTGATTGCACCAACAAAAGTGCCTATTGTGCCACCCATGATTACACCTAAAGGGCCCGCAACAGCACCAATGGAAGCACCAATAGAAGCACCTGATGCAGCACCACCCACAGTACCCGCAGTCGTACCCGCTGCGGAAAGAAGAACACCACCTGTTTTTTGCAGTAATTGTTCATGGTTGCGTTTTTCAATATCAGTTGAACCGCATTTTGGGCAGTGTATTTCTAAGTTTTCAGTCATTTAGGATTGCTCTAATCTATACATCCATTTATTTCAAAGATTCTAGCATTGCACTTAAAGTTGCAACATGGCCGAATGTAGAAAAACTGTAATGCCAGATAAAATAAAAAATTGATTTCAAAATAGATTAATTTAATTTTTAAGGATAAAACCGTATTTTATGAGCAGGATGGCTTAGATCTTGAACTGAATAACTAAGCGCAAATAGTGATTTAATTTTTTTCGAAGTTTGGCTTATTTTTTTATTCCAATCAAAAAAATTACCAAGACAATGAAAAAATTATTTGTACTAAGTACTATTGTGACATTGAGTTTTAGCCTCATTGCATGCTCAAAAGAAAAGCCTACTGATCTTAAGGGGCAAGATGAATCAAATGAAAAATTAACAACCTTGAATATTGGCTATCAAAAAGCGGCGCTTAAATTCATCGTTGCAAAACAAAATAAAACTTTTGAGCAGGCATTTCCTGGTGTGAAAATTCAATGGAAAGAATTCCCGGCAGGTCCTCAAACACTAGAAGCATTAAATGTCGGTGCTATAGATGTGGGGTATACAGGGGATACACCTGTAATTTTCGCACTTTCGGCAGGTAAACCAATTCAATATTTAGCTTATGAAAATGGATCTAAAAACTCACATAGCTTGCTGTTACCCAAAGACAGTACGATTCAAAGCTTAAAGGATCTAAAAGGTAAGCGCATTGGTGTTACACAAGGTTCAAGTGCGCATTACTTTCTCTCACAAATATTAGATCAAGCTCAATTGAGCTGGTCTGATATTCAACCCGTCTGGTTAACGCCTGCAGATGCACGAGCTGCTATTGATAAAAAATCACTCGATGCTTGGGCGATTTGGGATCCTTATGCAAGTGCTGCTTCGCTTAAAGGTGATACACGTGTTCTTATTGATTCAAAAGCTTTGCCATTGGCATATAGCTTCTATTTGTCTTCACCAAAATTTTTAAAACAACATGCGGTTGAAGCCCAAAAATTTGTGCAAACATTAAATCAAGTAGATGATTGGATCAATCAACACCCAGATCAAGCCGCAAAAATTTTGGCGCAAAGTACAAGCTTGGACGAAAATATTACCAAACTGGTTTTAGAAAAAAGAAATATTCCTGCTTATGCCAAACTGGTCGATACAGATACAGTCACGGCGCAACAAAAAATTGCAGATTTGTTTTATCAACTTAAACTCATTCCGAATGCCGTGTCTTTAAAAGATCATGTGTGGACTGGGCAAGACTAAGTGATTGAACGTGAATCATATTTTTATAGACGCATAAGTATCCAATTTAAATGATTTCAAAAGCATTCATCTTTCAGTCATTAATACAATGAAGTATTAGAAAGATGAGTGCATCATGACTCAACCATTAAAACAAAGCTTAAACGCATTTCCTATTCTGAATTTAAGTCAATTTGATCAATCATCAACTCAAGCAGATTTTCTGCAACGACTTGCACATATCGCCAAGGATATTGGTTTTTTTATTTGACGGGTCATGGCATTCCAACTGAAAAAATTTCAGAGATTCAGCGTATTACTCGGCAGTTTTTTTCGCTGCCACAAGAACAAAAAGATGAAATCGCTATGATTCATTCCCCGCATTTTCGAGGGTATAGTCGAGTAAATGCCGAAGTTACACGTCTGCACCCTGATTTTAGAGAACAAATAGACATTGGTTTTGAACTGGCAGCATTAGAACCTGAAACTGGACCGACATGGAGACGTTTACAGGGACCAAATCAGTGGCCTTCGAATTGGCCTGAGTTTCAACGCGTAGTCACCGCATGGCAACGAGATCTCAGACAAGTTGCAATTAAATTATTAAAAGCCTTGTTGCTTTCATTGGGGCAGCAGGCCACAGCACTTGATCAATTGATTACAGGTAGTCCACATGAACTACTCAAGCTGATTCATTATCCTCCAATTGATCAAATGAATCATCAGGGTGTAGGCCCTCATAAAGACTCCAATATTTTAACTTTACTTTTACAAGACCAGATCGGAGGACTTCAGGTCTTAAGTCAAGGCAAATGGATTGAAGTACCATTTGTTGAACACGCATTTGTCGTCAATATCGGTGAGGTTTTAGAGCTTGCCACAAATGGATATTTGATTGCGAATCTACATCGAGTCATATCTCCAACCAATGCAGAACGGTACTCGGTTGCTTATTTTCTTTCTCCAAATTTATTTGCTGGTGAAATTCCGCTTTTAAATCTTGCAATGATTTAAAAGCACTTGCACAAGGACCAGAGACAGATCCGCTGAATCCTTTACTGAGAAATGTAGGAGAAAACTGTATCAAAGGTCGACTTAGATCTCATCTAGACGTTACAGAAAAATATTATCCAGCGCAATTTAAACAACTCAAACAATCAACAACAATATCGAGTAAATCATGAAGTCAAAATATGCCCAATTTTTATTTATTATTTTTGCAATTCTCATTATCAGTGCATGTAGTGCTCAACCTGAACCTCAAAAAACAAAGCAAACACAACAAACAATCGTGATCGGATCACATGGATCGGATGTTGATATTTGGAGACATATCGCGGATTCTGATCAGGCGAAAACAGCAAAAGTTGACATTGAGGTGAAAGAAATTAATGACGGTGTGGCTTTGAATCAAGCTTTGCTCGATGGTGATATTGACGTTAATGCATTTCAATCTTGGGCATATTTCAAAGAATTTAATGACTTGAATCATCAGAAGCTTGCTGTCTTGGCGACCACTTATTTAGAGCCTATGGGTTTATATTCTCAAAACTACAAGTCATTAATTGCTTTGCCTGATCGGGCCTTAATTGCAATTCCAAATGATGTGGCGAATACAGCACGTGCATTAAGGTTATTAGAGCGTGCTCAGCTAATTATACTTAAGCCTGATTTTAATACGATTTCTGCAACTCTTGAAAGTATCCAGTCAAATCCGAAATCACTTCAATTTAAATTGGTCAAAGGTGCACAACTCCCACGTGTCTTGTCTGAGGTGGATTTAGCCGCAATTGGAAATACTATTGCTCTGGAAAGTGGACTAAATGTAATAACAAATGCGATATTTAAAGAAGAGGTCACTGATAAAGCTTTAGAAAATGTCAATATACTTGCAGTGCGTAAAGACCGATTGAATGATCCAAAATTTCAAAAACTTTCAAATCTTTACCATCAGCCTTACGTTGAGGATTATATTCAAAAGCATTTTGGTGGTACAAAATTGGGCATTCAACTAGATCCTGCCACATTAAAATAAAAAAAGCGCCGTTAGGCGCTTTTTTTAATGTTCAAAATTATTCTTGAACAAAAGTCACTGTCCCATTTGCAAGTGATTCAACACGAGCAAGTGACTCAACTCGGTAACCTTTTTCAAGTAAAAGATCACGGCCAGGTTGGAACGACTTTTCAATCACGATACCAATCCCGACAACCTCAGCTTCAGCTTGGTGAATCAAATCAGCTAAACCTAAAGCTGCTTGTCCATTCGCAAGAAAGTCATCGATCACAAGAACCTTATCTGTTGCTGCAATGTGCTTCTTAGAAATAGCAATTGTGCTTTCTACTTGCTTTGTAAAAGAGAATACTTTTGAACGATATAAATCATCTTTTAAAGTTAAAGATTGATACTTACGTGCAAAAATTACCGGTACACCAAGTTCCAAGCCAGCCATCACAGCAGGTGCGATACCTGAAGCTTCAATTGTGATGATTTTGGTGATGCCTGCATCTTTGAATAGACGAGCAAATTCTTGACCAATTTGTTGCATCATCACTGGGTCGATTTGGTGGTTTAGAAAAGAATCAACTTTTAAAACCTGATCAGATAGAACGATACCTTCGTTTAAGATTTTCTGTTCTAGTGCGTACACGGGAGAATCCTCTAGGGCAGGTGCCTTTTTAAGCAAAGACGTATTTTAAAAAGCATCTGCAAAAAAGCAAGTAAAAAATGCCTTAATTTTGTGGACCGTTATACCCTGTCAGTAAGAGCCCGTATGAAGATTTCTTATCTTGGTGTGTGACTTTCACTGGTAAATAGTCCAATTTCGGAGACAGCCAAAAAATCGTTTCACGACCTGGTTTATCATGCTTCATCACTACTTTGATGGTATCAAACGTACCGTACTTGGTTTCTACTTTTTCAGTGCCTTGTTTGACGAAACGACGTGATTCAACTTCTTTAGCATCTGCAATCCAATATTGCGATTTTAAACCGTTATTTTTTAAGTCTTCACGAATTTGCAATTCTGCATTTAACTCATCCAGTACACCAGATTTCCAAGCAAATGAACGTTGCTCTTTATCTTTAGTGGTGTTAATGGTTTTGGCACTTGGATTAAATTTAATGCTCATTGTATTGTTATGAACCAAAATTTTACTGGTGCGACTGAAATTGGATGATTGAATCTGATTATTGTTGAATGTGAAGTTACTGGTTTCAGTCGCTGAAGCAATACCACCTGCTTTAGCTGCAAAAACGTAATTCCATGTGTTACCTGATTTTTTCAAGGTTCGTGTTGCTGACCCCAAGTTTTTACCATTGTATGCAAACTGATAAGAGGCTTGGAAGGGCGTCATGGCAAGCGCTTGACTTGAATAGCCTGTGAAAAGCACGGCTGTACCTACACTTGCAATCACACTCAAAGTTTTAAACGATTTAAATGCCATAAATATTTTCCTTTACCTTCGTATCGAAGGATCACTTGAAGTTTTATTATCTCTGATAAATAAGGAGAAATAATCAATAATCACAGTGAAAATGTATTTTTCTGTAGCTTAAGCTTTATGACGACATCAAAACGCTGCGCTCTAGTCGTCCTTTTGTTTAATTGGTGTAATGTGATCACTTTCCACTTCATCAGATTTAGATTTGAATCGATCAGTATTCATTTTGCTGAATAAAGCCATCAAATTTACATTACCAATCACCACCAATTCTGTTTCACGAAGTTCTGCATGGTTGACGTGTACTTTGCCCAATGTTTCAATGATCGAGCGATTTTTTCCGAGCCACTGATTTAGATCGAGATGTAAGAGATCGTCTTTGACTTTAATGACATTAAACCGCTCTAAAATCATACCAAGTGGATCTTTACGAAGAATTTTTTGATAGAAAAATAGGGCAGAGCGGAATGCAATTTTCATCCAGAAGGTTTGAAATTTTGCTTCAATGACTTCGGTTTCACTAATTTGTTCAAATACAATCAGTTGTACATCTTTATTCAATTCCATTTGAATCAGCTTTAAATCTACAGAGAGAATGGTATAAAGCCCTTTCACATTCAAAGTGGCATAGAGTCGAAGCCAATCATCATGTAAATCTGCATGTAAGTCTTCAAGGATGCTGACATTGTCGGTCACAAAGCGCTTGAAAGTCGCATTTAAAAAAACTTGAGAGACAGGAAATTCACGTTCTTCTTCAATAAACCCTTCAGCCTTTTGATAGACTTTACGAAATTTGTTCGCGATATTTGAAATAATCGTTGGCATAAGTGAAGTTCCATTACCTCTAAATCTTGTGAGATGTCAGCTAGTATATATCTTGTAGGTGATTACTGCCGAAGGATAACAGCTTATCCAATTGCGATGTAATGTTTACAAAGACGTTTATTATGGTTTTGATGGTCAGGCGTTATTTAAGTTTAATCTATTGGTTTCGCATGACTTTATCTTATTTTATCTGAAGAACTTGCTCAATATTTAACTCATTTGTCTAAAATATGTCATCAATATAAAGATCAACTCGATTTATTCAGATTGATAAGCGCGCTGAATCTGACAGACCTCAATCGAATACGTGTCATACCATGATAGGCGACCTTTTTGTTGCGCATAAAGATGCTCAGTGTCCTGACGCCAAGCTTGAATATCTTCTAACCGACTCCAATAAGAAAGACTGACATCATTATCTTTCTCTTGATAGCTTTCAAACTTTGTACAATGATAATCATGCATCGCTTTATGCCGCATTTGGCTAGCCAATATTACATATTCATCATCAATATTTTTTATTTTAGCTTTGAAGATGACAACGAAGTTCATTTTTGAATACTCATTTATTATTTTAATTTGCTTCCCGAATAACGGGAAGCATAGACCGAAGTCATTGAGGAATGTTATTCGTCATCCAAAAGCAGGTAAGGATTTTCAAAACCTAGTTTTTGTAAAATCTCAATCTCAATAGCTTCCATTTCCTCAGCATCTTGTTCAGAAGTTTCATGATCATAGCCCATCAGATGTAAAGTACCGTGAACCAACATATGAGTGAAATGTGTTAATGGTGCTTTAGATTGTTCTTCTGCTTCACGAAGCACAACGGGAATACAAATCACCAGATCTCCGATAGGGAAACTGTCTAGAATTTCAGCCATTTCATCTGGTAAGTCGCTTGGAAAAGATAAAACATTGGTTGGCTTATCTTTACCACGATATTCAAGGTTAAGTTTGTGACTTTCTTCGACATCTACGCAAGCTATACCAATTTCACAATCGCTTTGTGTATCAATATGACGAAGTGTGGTTTCAATAATTTTTTTAACATACGCACGTTTGAGCACCAAGCTTGATGCTTCAAACGATTGTTGTAATGAGAGACTGAGTTTCAAAATCTTGCCTTGAGCGTGATTAGATTTAAATTACTCTGCATCTTGATGCTGAGCATCAGCAGCAGAATCATTTTCTGATATGAGTGCTTCTTGACGCGCTTTACGTTCCGCACGTGCTTCAGCGGTTAAACGATGTTGTTCACTGTCCCAACCTTCGTATGCTTCTACAATTTTTTGTACAAGCTGATGTCTTACAACATCACGTGAGTGAAAACGTGTGATATGGATTTCTTTAATCTTTTCAAGCACACGTAATGAATGTGCCAAACCAGACTGTTGTCCACGTGGTAAATCTACTTGGGTAATGTCACCTGTAATGACTGCACGCGAACCAAAACCAAGACGAGTTAAGAACATTTTCATCTGTTCTGGCGTTGTATTTTGAGCTTCATCTAAAATGACAAAGGAGTGATTGAGTGTACGACCACGCATATATGCAAGTGGCGCTACTTCAATAATTTGACGCTCAATTAATTTTGCCACTTTTTCAAAGCCAAGCATTTCATACAGGGCATCATAGAGTGGGCGTAAATAAGGATCAATTTTCTGTGATAAGTCACCTGGCAAGAAGCCAAGTTTTTCACCAGCTTCCACAGCAGGGCGAACTAAAAGAATACGTTGAATTTCATTGCGTTCAAGCATATCAACGGCAGCAGCTACAGCCAAATACGTCTTACCTGTACCCGCTGGACCAATCCCGAAAGAAATATCACTTTGAAGAATACGTTGTACATAGCGTTTTTGGTTGGCCCCCCGCGGATTAATACGGCCCTTGCGAGTTTGGAGCCAGACCTCGTCAAGTCCTGTGTGTTCTTGATTAGGATCCAATTGTAATTCATGATCAGTCTGGCTGCCTTGAATCATTAAATGAATCAAATCAGAGCTGATTTGTTGAGAAACTTCAGCTTCGGCGTATAAGCGCTGAAGTAAGCTTTCAACTCTCTCGACTTCATCAATTCCACCGTCAATAAAAAAACTATCACCACGCTGACTGATTTTTACATCTAAACGTTGTTCAATTTGTTTCATATGACCGTTGTACGCGCCAAGCATGGTTTGTAAACGGTCCATTGAAACACCGGGAAAAGCCACTGTACGTCGAATCGCTGCAGTCAAGAGATTTCCTTTAGAGTCTATTAATCTATACCTCTACATTACGCCACGTCAGGTTCAAGATTCAAGAGTTCACCGTAAACTAAATTCAAGGTTTTAATCTCTGTAATCTCAATCTCTGCAAAGCGTCCAAGCCAAGAGGCATCACCAATAAATGTTACTAAACGTGTATTGTCTGCGGTTCCTACCAATAAGTTTGGATCGTGCTTTGAAACGCTCTCAATGAGCACACGTTGGACAGTACCAAGCATAGCATCAGTTTTTTGGATACTTGACTGCTTAATCCATTGTTGAACTTTAGCCAAGCGCTCTTTTTTAACATCTTCAGGTGTTAAATCTTCCAGCTCTGATGCTGGTGTACCAGGACGTTTCGAGTAGATGAAACTATAAGAATGATCAAAATCTAAGTCTTGAATAAATTGATATGTCTCTTCAAAGTTAGCATCAGTTTCACCAGGGAAGCCAATAATAAAGTCTGAAGACAAATGCATATCAGGGCGTACCTGGCGTAATTTAGCAATCTTATCGATATAAACGTCAATCGTGTGGTTACGCTTCATCGCCTTCAATACATCATTTGAACCACTTTGAACTGGTAAATGAAGGTGAGAAACCATCTGTGGTAGGTCACGATAGCATTGGATAAGGTCATCATTGAATTCTAATGGATGAGATGTCGTATAGCGAATACGACCAATGCCTGGAATTTCCGCCACTAGACGAAGAAGATCAGCAAACGTACAGATTTCACCTTCGAATGTTTCTCCGCGGTAACCATTTACGTTTTGACCGAGTAAAGAAACCTCACGTACGCCCTTTTCCGCAAGACCAGCAATTTCAGCAAGTACATCATCTAGGGGACGAGAGACTTCCTCACCACGAGTGTATGGCACCACGCAGAATGAACAGTATTTTGAACAACCTTCCATAATCGATACGAAAGCTTTATAACCTTCAACGCGAGGTTCAGGTAAGAAGTCGAACTTTTCGATATCTGGAAATGAGATGTCTACCAGTTTGATTTTCTCTTTTTTCGGCTTTTCAATTTGATCCGTATGCTGATCAAGCATTTGTGGCAAACGGTGAAGTGTTTGTGGACCAAATACCATGTCGACATAAGGTGCACGTTTTTGGATATTGTCACCTTCTTGAGATGCAACACATCCACCTACACCAATCACCAAATCAGGATTTTTTTCTTTCAGCTTGCGCCAGCGACCTAATTCTGAAAATACTTTTTCTTGCGCTTTTTCACGAATTGAACAGGTATTCATTAAAAGAATATCTGCATCAGCAGGGTCTGTTGTTAATACATAACCGTGTGAATCACCTAGCAAGTCGGCCATACGATGACTGTCATACTCATTCATCTGACACCCTTGCGTTTCGATATACAGTTTTTTGACTGCACCATCGATGGCTGGGGTGTGCTGTGGCTGGGTAACAGTGTTTTCTGAGGCAGCTGGGGCACTATTCGGAATGAAGGTTTGAACCGTCATGAAGGCTCCTATCCTATAAAAAGGGATAAATATGTTCCGGTGAAGTATGGGGGAATCCCACACTCGATAAAAGCGAGCTATTTTACAGTATTTGTACTACGGGTTGAACAAATATATAAATCAGATCAAGTTTATGGATTTACAGTAAAAATACTTTAAAATAATAGTGGTTAATCAGCGCTTTACATAACAGAACAGTACTTGATCATTAGAGTATTTAAAATACATTTTAAAATTGCCAAGCGCTGCAAAAGAGTTGATCATGAAAAAAAGCATGTCCAAATGTAGCGACGAGTTAAAGTTGAGAAGAGAAGCGTGTTAAAAAAAGCAGTGAAGCAAAAACAGTTAAAACAATATTTAATGGGGCTGATAACACTAGGTTGTTTGCCCGTTGCTCATGCGGCTGAAGAGCAATTTAATGAGGCGATTAAATTTGCGAACTCGGGTAATACAGCTCAGCTCGAATATTATCGTTCTGCAATGCAAAATGATGCGCTTGGATATTATCCAGAATATTGGATGTTGAATAATAATTTAGGCTTCCAACCTGCAACGAATATTATCAGCTTTGCACAGCGCTATCCTCAATCTGCAATGGCTGAAAAATTAGCTGCTGATTATGTCGAAGAAAAGGTAAAACAAGCAGATTTCAAGACAGCTCAACCTGTTTTACCTTATGTCACCAATCCTGATCAAGCTGAAAGCTGTGCGGTTGCGCAAGTAAGAGCAAAAAATGGCGATACACTGGTATACGCTGAATATAAAGATGTCTGGCTTAAAACAGAATCACAGCCGGAATCGTGTAATGGTTTAGGTCGCTTAATGCTAAGTAGTCCCTTACTCACGACTACGGATCGTCAACAGCGCTTGTATGCGCAACTTAGAGCGGGCCAGTCTGGTCCAGCAATCGCAACAGCACAAACTCTGGGTTTAAACTTGTCATTAGCACAATTAAATCAAATTCAGGCAGATCCTTTGAATTATTTATGGTCTGCGACCAAAGGAACAACAGTAGATTATGCTTATTTGGTGTTTGCTTTAGGTCGTGCTGCAGATGCTGACTTGAACACGGCGCTTCAAAATCTTCCTCGTGTCGTGCAAGGTGTTCCTGCAGATGTTCAAAAGTATATGTACCGCACGGTGGCGTATATTGGAGGTACGACAGTGATGAAAAATAATTTTAATCCTGAAGTGCTGAAGAACTTTGATTACAGTTATGGCGTGCCTTTTACACCAGAAGAGGCTGAAATTTACGCGCGTCAAGCGATTCGTTTTGGTGATTGGGAAAGTGTGTTGCGCGCCATAGATAGTATGAGCGTTACGCAAAAACAAGAAGATCGCTGGCAATATTGGATGGCGAGAGCATATGAAAATCGTAAAGACCAAACTTCCAAGCAAGCTGCAAAAAGTATTTATCAACGATTAGCTGCCGCTGGCGATGATTATCACAATCTGTTGGCAAAAGACCATTTAGGTATTCGTTATAATGAAGCACATGATCGTGCTCAACCAAGCGCACAGGATATTCAACGTTTAGATCAAGATATTCACTTTAGACGTGCTTTTGCATTACGCAATATCAATGCTTCAGCAACTTACACAAATCGTGAATGGAATTGGGCTGTCCGCCAAGCTTATCTTAAGCAAGATGATGGTCTATTACTGGCTGCGGCAAAACGTGCCACAGAAATGGGGTGGTATGACCGTGCTATTTATGCGGCGGAAAGAACACTTAAACGTCATAACTATGCATATCGTTATGCGACACCACATCAAAATCTAGTGGTGACGCATAGTAAAAATGCAGGGATTGATCCTTCGTGGGCTTATGGTTTAATGCGTCAAGAAAGTCGCTTTGTAACCACGGCCCGTTCACATGTAGGTGCTGGTGGATTGATGCAAATTATGCCTGCTACAGCAAAAGATGTGGCACGAAAAATGGGTGAAACGTATAATCCTGCTGCATTATCAGATCCGAATACCAATATTCGTTATGGGACATATTACCTGTCAATGATTCAAGGTATGCTGAGTAACAGTCCAGTTCTAGCTACGGCTGGCTATAATGCAGGGCTGACTAGAGCACGTCGTTGGCAACCAGAGTTTAAAAGCATTGCGGCGGATCAATACACAGAGTCAATACCACTTCATGAAACACGTGACTATGTGAAGAAAGTTATGACCAATGCTGCTCATTATGGTGTTTTGCTTGGACAGGGGCCGCAAGCGATCGAAAGTCGTATGCCGCCTATTCCAGTAAGAAATACGCAATAGCATTTCAACTATTTTTGTGAGCTTTGATGAATCACACAAAACTGCTGTTTAGTCGTCAACACACTTACCTCCTCAGTAGTTTGAGCGTAGGGGCTTTGTTGTGTTCAGCAGATGTGATGGCATCAGGGAAAGGTTTACAAGGATATGTGCTTCAAGTACAGATGACACCTGCCATTTGTGCATTAGATCGAACAAAAGCGAAACACCGTAAATGCCTAGAAGGATATTCACTGACGATAAAGGGTCTTATCCCAGAAACCAGTCGTCATGATTGCCAAACGAGTTCATCTGCCACCTTGGCACCGCTACAGAAGAAGGTTGTTGCTAGGGTGATGCCTGATGAGCAGGCTAGAATTAGGCTGTGGGCCAACTATGGTGGTTGCGTTCCAATGAATGCCAGTCAGTATTTTCGTACCATTATTAATCATGCAGACCAATTAAAAGTTCCTGATTACTTAACAGGAGTGGATCGTAAAACAGTCTCTATCGCGACATTACGATCGCAATTCATCAAACTCAACCCAAAATTACCCAGCCAAGGTATTGAATTTCAATGCCAAAGTTTAAATGGTCGCCCGGTGTTAACGGGGGTTGAAATCTGTTATCGCACGAATGGTCAATTCAAGTCATGTGCGTCTGATATTGTCTCGACCTGCCCAAATACATTTGACATAGAGGGCGCCTACTAATTTATTTCCGCGAAGTTAATTTATATTTCCTATCAGACTTTTGTTGAAATTCATTCTCTTTTCAATGCATCTGTCAAAGTATTGGAGTACAATCTTCGCCGTTTATGATTATTAAGATTAGATAGAACAGCTATTTAATCGCATTGACTATCCTCTCAACTGGAGATAATTACATGAAGCAACCTGTTCGCGTTGCCGTTACTGGCGCTGCTGGTCAAATTGGTTACAGCCTTTTATTCCGTATCGCTAGCGGTGAAATGTTGGGTAAAGACCAACCAGTTATTCTTCAATTATTAGAAATTCCTGTTGAGAAAGCTCAACAAGCGCTTAAAGGCGTGATGATGGAACTTGACGACTGTGCTTTCCCATTGTTGGCTGGCATGATCGGTACTGATGATCCTAAAGTTGCATTCAAAGATGCTGACTACGCGCTTCTTGTTGGTTCACGTCCACGTGGTCCTGGTATGGAGCGTGCTGACCTTCTTAAAGTCAACGGTGAAATCTTCATCGGTCAAGGTCAAGCGCTTAACGAAGTTGCTAGTCGTGACGTTAAAGTTCTTGTTGTAGGTAACCCTGCTAACACTAACGCTTATATCGCAATGAAATCTGCTCCAGATCTTCCAGCGAAAAACTTCACAGCAATGTTACGTCTTGACCACAACCGTGCGTTAACTCAACTTGCTCAAAAAGCAGGTGTTGCAGTTTCTGACATCAAAAACATGACAGTTTGGGGTAACCACTCTCCAACAATGTATGCTGACTACCGTTTTGCTAACGTAAACGGCGAAAGCTTAAAAGACAAAATCAACGATGCTGCATGGAATAAAGACGTATTCCTTCCAACTGTTGGTAAGCGTGGTGCTGCGATCATCGAAGCGCGTGGTCTTTCTTCTGCTGCTTCTGCTGCAAACGCTGCAATCGACCATATGCGCGATTGGGCTCTTGGCACAAACGGCGAATGGGTAACTATGGGTATTCCTTCTGATGGTTCTTACGGTATCCCTGAAGGCGTAATGTTCGGTTTCCCTGTAACTTGTGAAAATGGCGAGTACAAAATCGTTCAAGGTCTTGAAATTGACGAATTCAGCCGTGAGCGTATCAACTTCACGCTTAATGAGTTAGAAGAAGAACGTGCAGCGATTGCTGACATGGTTAAATAATTTAGTTTTCAACTAAATTAAAAAAGCACTCCATTGGGAGTGCTTTTTTTATGCACAAAACTTAACAATGCTTAAGAAATCCTTCTACATTGAACTTAGTATTGACATGTTATCTTGAACAAAATCATGAAAATTCAAGGAGCAATCCATGTTAGATATGGAAGTAAATCAAGAATTACTTTTTGAGCAATTGGGCTTAGATAGCTCACCTGAAGGGATTGATCAATTTATACAAACACATCGGCTTGATCCCAATACGCCGATGCATGAAGCTGATTTTTGGAACCCATCGCAACGCGATTTTATTATTAGTCATTGGAAAAAAGATAATGAATGGGCCATTGTCATTGACCAATTGAGTGAGCAGCTCACAAACGATACAAAGTGATGAAAATATAATCACAAATTGAAACAATAAACCCAGACCAAAAGCTGGGTTTTTTCATGGATTTCTTATAAGTTATTTAAATAATAATTTTATTAAAATCTGATAAGGGGAGTCTCTTGATGGAACATAAACCTTCCTTAGCGTTATTGTTTTCTCAATTGGGGTTGGCAAATAGTCCAGCGGCAATTGAACTCTATATCCGTACACATCAGCTTTCCGCTCAACAAAATTTACATGATGCACCATTTTGGAATAAAGGTCAGCGCGACTTCTTAATTAGTCATTTAGTACAAGATGATGATTGGGCAATATGGATAGATGAACTTAATCAACAGTTACATATGGATGCATATAAATTAAAAATGGCCTAAAAAAGCCCCTTTCATGGGGCTTTTTTTAATGCATCTTAGGTTTGGTTAACTGGATAAACCACTCTTGGTCATGAAATTGTTTGAAAGCAGGGTGAGTTCTTATCACCTCTAAATCATGATCAATAGTTTTAAAATATTTATTTAGCCAATGGCGTGTAAGTGCTGACTCTTTACGAGAAGCGCAAGCATAAGCCAGATTAAAATAAACATCACTATGATTGGTCGATGTTAATGATTTTAAAATTTGCTGAGTGATGATCGCAAATTTTTCATCTTGAGTAATCTCAAAATACATCATGTAGGCTCTAGCTAACATCAGGGTAAGATTAATATACAAATGCATTGGCATTTCTTCGAAATCTACTCGACCTTGTTCAAGAAGAACAATCGCTTCTTGAAGAAAATGAATTTGTTCCTGACGAAGCTTACTCATACTGACCAGCTCTAAACGCAATTCGGCACGTTCAAAGGCAAGCTCAGGCGTATTTTTTTGTAAGTAAAGTTGGTCTGTTTCACCAATGCGTTGAATAATTAGCTTGGTATTTGATTGCATGGATGAGTCCTCATCAGGTTTAAAACCTATATGGAGGCAACTTCGAAAAAATAAAGCGCTAAATTAAAGTTCGTGCGGTCCTTAACCAAGCTGTAATCGAAAGACGTTGATGGTGTGCAACAAGAACTTCATGTAATAAATCGCTTTGAAACAGAGCGATGCGATTAGGTCTGGGTTCAATAATATGCCATTGATTATTCTTATCTTGTAGTCTTAATTGGCCACCCCAATGCTGATGCCATTCCTCATGCAGATAAAAAACTGTCGACATCACACGACCATTTTTGCCTTGAGGGTTGTCTCGATGTAAAGCATAGAAATCACCAGGATTATAACAAGCGAAGTGGGCTTCGACTTCTTGAATGCCTAAATAAAATGCACGATTTAATTCCTGAGAGAGTAAATGTAAGGTTTTTATATGTTGATGGGAAATTGATAGTTTTGGATCTAACCACAAAATGTGATCGCTGCGGATTGTGCTGACAATGCCATTTTGAATTGCTGCATTTCGAAAATCATCGAGATGGATTTGGCATTCATTTACAACGTTTTTTAAATAGTTTGGTGGGTATGCATGATCGATGATACTGAAGCCATGTTGATCTAAATCATCAAGGATTTGATCAACATTCCAATCCCCTGGGATGACAACTGCTTCCATATTTATCTCGCTATTTACTGTATAAAAAAAAGGTCAGCTATTTTAGAGTAATAATCGATTCTGAATGAAACACTTTTTCATGTTAAAATGATTGTTGATCTTAGGAATAATTGAAACATGAATTACCGTCACCATTTCCATGCTGGAAACTTTGCCGATGTCATGAAGCATGTATTGTTGCTTCAGATTTTGTCACGTCTTAATCAAAAAGATAAGCCGTATCGTTACATTGATACACATGGTGGTGCAGGTAAATACGATTTATCAACGGCTGCAGCACAGAAGTCGGGAGAGTTTTTAAATGGTATTCACCGTTTAGTTAAACTCGATGACTCAATTAAGCGTAATGCCCCTGAAGGTGTTAAGCAATATCTTAAAGTTGTAGAAGATATGCGTGCAGGTGCCGGAAAAGGCGCTTATCCGGGTTCGCCATGGTTCGCTTTGGAAGGAATGCGCGAAACAGATAAAGCAACAATTTTTGAGATGCAACGAGATGTATTTCAGCAACTTTATATGAATGTGCGTGATCGTCGTGCAGGTTTGCATGAGCGTGATGCTTATGAAGGTTTGCTCGGTGTGATTCCTCCTAAAGAAAAACGTGGATTGGTCATGATTGATCCACCATATGAGGTGGAGCGAAAGGATTTTCCACAGTTGGTTGAACTCATCGCTACGGCATATAAGAAATGGCCTACAGGCGTATTTGCAATTTGGTACCCAATTAAAGATCGCGCAATGATTGATCGTTTTGAGAAAAAAATGATTAAGACTGGTATTCGCCGTCAATTGGTTTGTGAAGTATGTGTATGGCCAGACGATACACCTGTAGGATTAAACGGTTGTGGTTTATTGGTGATTAATCCACCTTGGAAGTTTTCTGAAGATGCAGATGAAGCATTGCAATGGCTTTTCCCGCACTTAAGAATGAGTGAAAATGGTGGTCATGCTGCCGTTCGTTGGTTGGTCGGCGAATAAGAATATTGAGAGATAAGGCTACAGTTAGGACGAATGACAATGACAAATATAAATAAACCTGAAACTGAATCTTCTCCAAGAAATGTTCCGGGCTTTGATGGTATTACTTTCGAAGTTGAAGAAGAGGAACATACACAAGAAGGGCAAAAGGTTAAGCGTCGTGGGATTTATCTGTGGCCAAATCTGATTACTACTGCGGCATTGTTGTCAGGGTTTTACTCAATTATTGCAAGTATGAATGGCGAATTCACACAAGCCATTTATGCCATTTTTATCGCTGCTTTATTTGATGGTTTAGATGGTCGGGTCGCACGAGCAATTGGAGCGCAAAGCCCTTTTGGTGAGCAGTTTGATTCATTATCAGATATGTTGGCATTTGGTGTTGCGCCTGCAATTTTGATGTATAGCTGGAGCCTCCATGATCTAGGTCGAATCGGTTTGGCTGCATGTTTTGTCTATACTGCTTGTGCTGCATTCCGATTGGCACGTTTCAATGTGCAAATAGGTGTGGTTGATAAACGCTATTTTATTGGTGTAGCTAGTCCTCTAGCCGCAGTAATGATCATTTCTTTGGTTTGGGTGGGGCGTGATTTCCCTGAAATTTTTGTCCTATCTGATCCAATGATTCAGACGATAAATGCAGTCATTATTATTGCAGTTGGCTTGCTGATGATTTCGAATATTAAATACTATTCGTTTAAAACCGTAGATCGTAAACGTGTGCCGTTCGCAGTCTTGCCTATTGTTGTGTTTATCTTTGCTGCGATTACATACAATATTCCTGTCGGTATTTTAGTGCTCTCGATAATTTATGCACTTTCAGGTTTCGTCACTACATTTTTGGCTCGAGAAAAAACAATATAAATAAAAAAGGAGTTTGGTATGCAGTTGTTGATGAGTTTAGCGGACGATTCAAAACAGCTGAATCAGGCTCCTTTTCCTCTTCGGTTGGATTATCACGGTCCACGAGGAATCTATAAAATTATTCATCAAGGATTGATGATTCCAGGATTACCATCTCCACTTCATTATTTTAATTTTTTAACCATTATCGGACAGCCGAATGTTCCAATGCTGCGTAATGATTATGCAATTAAAACAAAAGCCTTGGATACTGTTTCACTCATTACGAGCATTAGTCCACATATGGTTGGACATTTTAATGGCTATTCAATCATCAATGATTGCGAGATTAAAGAGAATAAATTTGTATTTGGACAAAAAGAACAACTAGAAGGCTCAATTCCAAACTTCAAATTAATAAGAAAGGACAATGAACTTTCCGTTGATCTG
Organism: Acinetobacter sp. 24-47-66; assembly: GCF_056779755.1. NCBI lineage: Bacteria > Pseudomonadati > Pseudomonadota > Gammaproteobacteria > Moraxellales > Moraxellaceae > Acinetobacter > Acinetobacter sp. 24-47-66. Next base: position 1,031 of record NZ_JBWYIL010000009.1, on the reverse strand, counting down.
AATATTCAAACTCAACCAATTATTTCGCACTTTACCAAACTAAAATTAGGTTTATTTGATCACTGGTCATTAGTGTGTCAATGCAAAGGAACAGTAACCTATAAAGAACAAACATATAAAATTGACCAGTTAGGATCATTTGAATTTGCCAGAGCGATCAATATTCCTTATCTACCGCTTCATTTTTTTACCTATCAAATAATTAACTTAATCGACCAAAGACAGTTACTTCTTGCTCATATACGCAATGGTTTAAATCAAATTGTGCAATCAAGGATGTATTTAAGAGATTTAAAAGCTCAGACATCTGAAATGTTTGATGATGTTTATTTCAAAGTTCATCGGGTATACCCAAAAGTAAAAACCCCTAATGGGCATGAAATGTATTTAGCGCGCGTATTTGAATGGTCATTTGAAAATAAAAAAAGAAAAATAATCGTGAAAGGTGAAAGTCGTGGAGATTTTAAATTCGGTCTTGCCGCAGGTTATGTAGGTAGTTTTAGTTATCAGGTGCAGATTGATGGAATTAAAGAAGTGGGACAATCTGGGTATTGTGAATATATAGATTGCCGTAGTTTAAAGTGGCAAGAAATTAATAAAGATGAAAAATTAATGGATAATTTTGCAAGTATTGTGCCATGCACGCTTAAAAAATAGCTCAAAAAGCATAAAAATCACGTAAATTGAACAATAAATATTCAGTTAATCATATTTTTTTTAAATATTTAAAAAACATGGTTGCATTGGGGGAGGAATGCTGTAGAATGCACATCCATCGGCGGTGATGTTGATTAAAACTTGTTGAAAAACAAGGATTTAGCTGAATAGGTTGGATCTAGGTTTTGAGAATGAGTTAGAAAATAAATTAACATTGCTAGTTGACTTTCTGAAAAGAAAGGGTAATATAGCCGACCTAGCTTGATGCTGACGAAGCATTGAGAAGATCATTAAGAGATTATGAAGAACAACTTGTGTGGATTTTTACTGGTTGATTGATCGATATATATTATCATTGATAATTGGTAGAAATT
>NZ_JBWYIL010000008.1:0-129603 GCF_056779755.1 Acinetobacter sp. 24-47-66 | reverse complement strand
ACCTTCCCCCGCTCGACTTGCATGTGTTAAGCCTGCCGCCAGCGTTCAATCTGAGCCATGATCAAACTCTTCAGTTTAAAATCAATAGTACCTAAAGGGTACCAATCTTGGCTCATCAATTACTGACAAAAAATTTGCTCAAATAAACTTCGAGAAATTTCTACCAATTATCAATGATAATATATATCGATCAATCAACCAGTAAAAATCCACACAAGTTGTTCTTCATAATCTCTTAATGATCTTTCTAACATCTCGTCAATGATAGAAGCTGGACTCGAAACACTTAACAACTCAGCAATCTGCTTCGTTCGTTTCCGTATATCTCGTCGGTATGGGGTGCATTCTATAGATTTTTTCTTCCCTTGCAACCCCTTATTTCAACAAAAACTCATGCGTGTTTATTTTTTAAGCAAACTTATGTTTTTTACACTAAAAAATACACAAAAACGATTAATTAAATTAAAAAACCCCAATTAGATTGAGGTTTTTTAGATCATAAAGCTCTAAATCTTATTCTATGTATTTTTGAGTACTATAATATGAAGTAGATAATTTTCGAATTGTTTTCATTTCTTGATCACCATCTATTGAATTTAAGTAATTTAAGAATGCTTCTGCATAGTCCAATCCAACTTCTATTCGACGCTCACCTGTAATTTTTTTCAATGTATGATAGTAATCAGCCCCATCAGCTAAAAAATTGATGGTCACAATTTTATATGACTGATTTAAATCTAATGGTATGAGCTGGTCTGCCCCATTTCTAACTTGAATATTTGTAATACGCTTTCCAATAGGCTGCGTCATATCAACTTGCCAAGTTAATCCAGCGGTATAAGGATAACTTCCGGTATTTTTTTGTTCAATCACGCCTGAAATGGCATCTTCAAGCGTATCTTTAATTTCTTGGCCAGTCATATTCAATTGAACGAGCGTATTTTTGAAAGGTAAGACTTGGTAGATATCTGCTACCGTGATATTTCCTTTCGCCAAATCAACTCTTACTCCACCTGCATTTTGAAATGAAATATCAGCATTAAAATATTCTTTGCCTTGTTTAAGAAATGCTTCGGCAACCATTTGTTGAATATCACCACCATGGGCATCGACATGCGCATTTAAATTACACACATCACCTAAAGATGATCGTGAGCGATCAAATTGAGTTCCCGGCACACGTCTTGAACATAAATTATCAACTGCCTGCCCAACAACTTTGGCTGCAAATAATTTTTTAGATTGCTTATAGGGCTCTAAGACACTCAAAATACTTTGATCTTCTTTAACAATAGAAAAAGGAGCTTGCTCTTTTTCGAATTGATGTTCTATATATTTTTTTTCTTGATCACTGACTCTTTCATTATTTTGCTTACGTTTAAAATCATCGCCAATTAACACATGCGGTGTACCCACACAACTTTGAACCGCGCCATCTGCATTAAATTTTACGTTAAGTTCACCAACCACATAACTGTATTGCCATGCTTGAGCAACACAAACAGTTTCGCCATTTTTATTTTTCAGTTGTAATGGGTAGTCAGCGACAGGAGACATACCATACTTTTCTAATATATGAGGTCCAAACAATGTGTGGGAGTCGCCTCCAATAATCACATCCACATCCGTAAGTTCTTGTGCTAATTTTTGATCTAGTTCATAGCCTACATGTGTTTGTAAAATAATTTTTTTAATTCCCTGTTTTTTGAGTTGATTAATCTCATTTTGAGCTACTGTAATTTCATCTTGGAATAATGTGTCTTGATTTGGTTGAGAGGAGTTTTTAGTTTTTGATGCAATGGTGAGCCCCACAACCCCATATTTTTCCCCATCCCGCTCAAGAACAATAGATTTTTGAATCCGATCTGTCTGATATAAAGGTGAACTCACCCCAAACTCAACATTTGCGGAAAGAATCTCTGTTCGCCTTTTACAGTGTCCTTCGTCTAAAAAACCAATAAAATCTTTTAAGCCTTGATCTTTTGCATCAAATTCATGGTTTCCCAAGGTAAAAGTATCAAAACACACTGTATTCATCATTTCAGCATCAGCTTTTCCATTAGACAGGTTGTAATACAAATCTCCTGTTATCGCATCGCCAGCATGCATTTTCACCACATTCGGATGATTTTCTGCCATTAGACTCATAAATGTTGCTACACGAGAAAATCCACCACGCGAAACGGCTAGTTGTTCTTCACCATGACCGAAGTCAAAATTAAAGCTAAGCTCTTCAGCATCTAAATGGGAGTGATGGTCATTAATATGAAGAATTTTCAATTCTGAAGGTTGAGAAATATTAGGATTAGATTTTTGGTCATCTCCACCACAACTGCTTAGCAATAACGATGTCGTTAAGAGAAGACCTGTTATTTTTATCTTGTTCTTCATTTAAATACTCCTTTTTTAAACCAAGAGTATTCAACGAAGATATGACATTATGATGGTGGATTTATGACACTTTATCGAAATGACTAATTTTATATTTTTCTGCAAATCGCTCAGCTAATGCCGTAATGGTCAAACTCGGATTAACACCAACATTCACAGGAATCGCACTTCCATCAACCACATATAAGCCTTGATAGCCAAAAACCTGATGATTAGAGTCAATCACACCTTTAGAGGAATCCTCAGCCATAACTGCGCCACCCAATATATGCGCTGTAACAGATAAGTGCCCCATACTTTCCAATATATTATTATGTGCTTGACCACCACTTACTTCAGCAAATTTTTCCGCAGCTTCATTTGCTAACGGTATAAAAGACGGCGCTCTTTCTCCAACTGAAACCTGCGTTTTCAAAAAACGCCTAAAACCTCTGAGTGCAGTACGTCCATATACAAATCTTAGTTGATTGTCTGCCTGTTGCATGACGGTTAATACAGTGACACGTTTATGCCAGTTTTTAGAACGCCATGATCGAGTTGAAACAAAGGGGTGCAGAAAAAAATGCTTTAAAACATGGAGTGCACGTTTTACAGGTTGATCTCCATTGACCAGTGGCCCCATATAAAACTTCATAAACTCATAACTTGCTGGAAATCGATTCTGAGTAATATGTGTTTTGTCATCTGCATGAAAATGACTGGAAATGGTCGTCCCTCTCGTTAAATCCATTGTTTTATCATCATTAGAGATTGCAACAATCGCCTCACTATTGGTTCGAATATGTTCACCTAACTGACCAGAAATATTCGGTAAGGTTTTATACAAATCTCTTGAAGCAAACAAAATTTCAACAGTTCCTATAACACCTGCGGATAGAATGACCTGTTTCGCAGAGTAATCTTGTTTTTCTTTGGAGTTAAATGACTGATATGTATGAATGATATATTTTCCATCAACATGTGAAAGATGGGTCACTTTGGTTTCTGGAATAATCTCAACTCCATTGCTCTCTGCAAGATATAAATAGTTTTTATCCAAACTATTCTTCGCACCCTGCGCACACCCCGTTATACAATTTCCGCACTGATTACAACCTATTCGTTCGGGACCTTGACCATTCAATAGCGGATCACTCACCGATTGATGAGGATCACCAAAGTAAATTCCCTGTGGTACGGTGTCGAAACTATCTCCAGAACCCATTTTTTCTGCTGTTTGTTTTAACCACTCATCTTGCTGACCTTTATATGGATTTAAACTTACACCTAGCATGGACTGAGCCATCTGATAGTGCGGTTGTAATTCCCTCTCCCAGTCTTCTGACAAATGACTCCAAGTTGGATCACGATAAAACTTTTGACCTGGTTTTAACAACACAGCAGCATAAACAACACTGCCACCACCAACGGCAACCCCTCGAACCACACCCATATGTTGGAATACGTCTTGTGCAAGAAAACCCTTCATCCCTAACGTCGGTGCCCAATTTAAGTATTTAGAACTCCGACTTGCACGATGTAAATCATCTTCAGTGAGCCTTCTTCCCTGCTCTAGCACAGCTACTTTTAATCCAAGCTCAGACAATCTTAGCGCAGATACACTTCCACCAAAGCCTGAACCTACAATAATGACATCATATTCAAATTTTGATTTCATACATCACGACTTAGAATAAATGGAAATGAAAAATGCTTTAAAAAAGGAAGATTAATGATAGTCATACACAACATCGTATGTTCATCAAGCTGTCTTAACTCATCAACCACCCAACGCCATGGAATTGGTGCTGTCTCCCCATAATGCAGGGCGATCGTTTGTTTTCCATCAATCAAAGACGCCTCTTCTAGACACTCCATTTGAAGCTTTTCACTTTTCTGCCCGTGATTGATTAAAATATTAGTGACTAAATTTTGATTGATGAATTTTTTCCCAAACCATCCCCCCAATCCACTTAAAAATAAACTCGGTGCTGCAGACACTCTTAACCACCAAGGACCAATAAACTGAGCCTTATATTCTCCTTGTCTCATGGAAAGTGGCGCGGATGAAAGTTGTTGATAGGTTGCCTTAATCGAGGACAACGAAGCAGTGATTAAATGCTCCTTACGGATCATGAATTTCTCCCTCAATGATTTTTGTTTTATTCAGCATGTCCTATGCTTCTTTCTGAAATATATCAATCGTTTAAATTTTATTCCACACACTTACTTTGATCGATTTCATAAAAAAAGCCGAATGTATGTCACATCCGGCTTTTCAACTTAAATTAATTTCACTTTATTTCTTTAAAAATCCTGATACAAGATTCAACACATTTTGTATATCTGAATTCGCTTCTTGCGGATCGGTCTTGTTTGCTTGAGGTGTAAGCGAATCAATAATTTGTGGTAAAACTGAAGAAATCGCACTGTATACATCCTGTTTAGGAACTTGCGCTTCTTGTGCAACTTGCTCGACATCTTGCTGATCAAATAAATTTTGAACTTGTTGCGTACTGACATTGGCATTTTCACCAGGACCAGTTGACACCCAATCATCCACTTGACTCGTCAGACCCTGACCTTTCAGTTGATCAAGTGCACCTTGCAAACCGCCATTTTTTTGAATCCAATTGAGAATTAAAGGAACTACTGCGATTAATAAGGTTTGAGCATTTAGACCTGATGATTTGCCTACACCACCAGATTGACTACCCGATAAACCACCAAGTACAGATCCTAAAATCCCTCCCAATCCACCTTGTTGTTGGTTTTGATTGGTCTGATTATTTTGTCCCGTTAAACTTCCGAGTACCGAACCAAGTACACCACCCAATCCCGATTGATTAGATTGTTGATTACCGCCTAAAGCCTGTTTCGCTAAAATTTCAACGATATTACTTAAATTTGTCATCAAGACACCTTTGCATTCTTATTTTCATTAATCAGCATATCGTTAAAAACATGGCTTTGTACCTTGAAATTGTTGTGTTTTGATAAACTCAAAGTTTGCCATTACCATCGAAACTTATTCCAATTTTCTGGATTAGCCCAAAACTTAGAATTAAACCAATCTGGCACATGCTTATAATTCAAAATATTGAATTGCCATAAGGCGAAATCTTGCTCTGTATTTTTTTGCTCAATGAGTTGCGTGAATCCCAGACTTCTTAACAATTGCTCATCTGCAATATGACTCAACACGACGATTCTTTTTGCCATTAAATCACGCAGTTTTACCAACATTTGTGATTTATGATGGGTTGATAGTGTATCCATCTGTTCATTATTTAAAATCACAACACCTAGATCATAGCGTTGCTGAAAAGGAAGCATTAAAAATTCAGTTACGTTAAAATGATTCCATTGGATTGTTTGAGCATAGTCTTGGCTGAGATCCTGACCAAGACATACGGCAGTTTGAATTGGCTGTTCTTTAGATAAATCGTCTAGCATTGACGTGATGACATTTTTCTCAGCCATGAGCTGCACCTTATTTGAGTGAGATTAAAGCATGGAATTACAGGGCATTTGTCATAAAATGCACGCTGGTTTAACCAACCTAAGTGTAACTGAACAACAAACACAACAGGCAAATGTTGAATATAAATTTATTTTAGATCGTTCAGAAATCAATCTCCCGTTCAACTTAGGTCAAGAAATTGAAATTGAATGGACCGGCAAAATTTACTGTGTTTCCTGTGGGAATAAAACACCAAAATCATACTCCCAAGGTCACTGCTTTAAATGCATGAAAACGAAAGCAGCCTGTGATATGTGTATTATGAAGCCAGAAACATGCCATTACCATTTAGGGACTTGTCGTGAAGAAAGCTTTGCTCAAGAAGTATGCTTTCAACCCCATATTGTCTATCTTGCCAATTCAAGTGCATTAAAGGTTGGCATTACCCGTTTAGGTCAAATGCCAACACGTTGGCTGGATCAAGGGGCTACCCAAGCTTTACCTATTATGAAAGTGGGCTCTCGTCGGCTATCAGGACAACTTGAAGTCATGTTTGGTGCGCAAGTCGCTGATAAAACAGACTGGAGAAAATTGCTGAAAGGTGAAGCGGAAAAGGTAAATTTGTTAGAGATCAGAGATGAATTACTCACGGAGTTTGAACCTCAAATTGAAACGATTCGAGATGAGTTCAGCATGAGCCTAGATTTCAATGAAAATGTAGAAATTTTAGAAAACGAACTTCCTCGTGAATTCATTTATCCTGTCGATCAATATCCTGAAAAAATTAAATCGCATAACTTAGACAAAACACCAGTCATACGTGGAAAACTGCACGGTATCAAAGGACAATATCTGATTATGGACACAGGGGTAATCAATATACGCAAATATACGGGTTATGAATTAAAAATTCGTGCCGACTCATAATGCAAAATCAAAAAAAAGCCTCATACTGAGGCTTTTTTTTAAAGGATAGATAGAATTGCGTGCACTGGATCTTCATTTTGATCCGACAATAGTTGCTTGTGCATCGTCAACAATTGCATAGATTGTATTTTTGAGTTTTCGATATTCATCAACAACTCAATCTCATGTGCTAAGTTTTCTGGAGTTGCATCATTCTGGATTAACTCCTGAATTACTTTTTTACCTGCAATAATATTAGGTAAAGAATAATAAGGAATCTTCACTAAAAGTTTCGCAATCCAGTAGGTCAAACTGTTTAATTTATAAAAAGTCACCATAGGACGATGCAATAACATCGCCTCAAGTGTTGCAGTACCCGATGCCAACGCCACTATATCACTAGCATCCATGACCATCCGACCTATTTTAGATTCCGCGTCAATATTTTCCATTAACTTAATATTATGTTTAAGCGTATCTGGATAGCCTATTAGGATCTGCTCAATTTGTTGTTTACGAGCATCATTTATGGCTGGAATTAAAAATTGATACTCGGGATATTTTTCATGGACAATCTTCGCTGCATCTAATACAAGCGGCCCTAACTTATCAATTTCACCACGACGACTTCCAGGCAGTAACGCGATATGTTTTTGTGCAGGATTTAAACCAAGCGCCTGCTTTGCATCGAGTATAGGATTTTCCAACGGTAGTTGATTAGCGAGAGGATGTCCAACGAATACCGCTGGCACATTAAATCGATCATAAAAAGTTTTTTCGAATGGGAATAGACAAAGTACCAAGTCAATTGTGGCTTTAATCCCATGAACACGAGCTTGACGCCATGCCCAAACTGAAGGACTCACATATTGAACAGTCTTAATTGGCAACGATTTTTGCTTTATTTTTTTTGCTAAGCGTAAGTTAAAATCTGGTGCATCTATCCCTATAAAAATATCAACAGGTTGTTTAGTCCATTGATCAACCAAGCCATCTCGAACCGCAAAAAGTTTTTTAATATCTTTTAATACTTCAACAATTCCCATCACCGATAGAATATCCATCGCATAATAGCTTTTAAAACCCTCTGCAATCATTTGAGGACCGCCAATTCCTTCAAATTCAGCATCAATTCCCTGCTCTCGAAAACGACGTATTAATTTGGCGCCTAAGGTATCACCTGAAACTTCACCAACCACAATGCCAATTTTGAGTTTTCGATTTTGCAAATGAATATCCTCTTTCATGCTCTACAAGTATCTTAACATAAGCATCTCATAACAGATTGAGTTCTTGAAATATCTTAACTTAGTAATGCTTTATCTTATTTTTGAATAAGTAAATGAATAATCAAGACAACAGCTTATATTCAAAAATCATAAGATATGCCGGTTTTCTGATAAGTAGCATAAACGATGTACGGTTCTATTGAATATATTTTAGCAGGTGTTTTAGTTGGATTCTGTGTAGGGGTTACTGGCGTAGGTGGCGGCTCACTTATGACTCCTATCTTAATTGGTTTATTTAAAATTGAACCACATATTGCGATTGGTACAGATCTACTTTATGCCGCGATTTCTAAGTTTTGCGGCTCTTTTGTACATGCAAAAAAACTTAATATTGTTTGGCCTATCGTCATTTGGCTCGCGATCGGAAGTATTCCAGCCTCTTTAGCCACAACTTGGGTTTTAGACAACTATTTGAGTCAATCCACACATTACAAAGCCATTCTCACGATGGTCTTAGGCTTTATGCTGACCATTACTGGTATTTCAATTGTATTCCGTACACAGGTAGAAAAATTCTTCAAAAAATTTTCCAAAGAAGTTACTGAACAGGAAGTTGAATTAACTCGAGAAAAATTAAAGCAGAAGCGTTTATATATAGCTTTAATGGGCATTGTACTGGGTATTTTTGTGACCTTATCTTCAGTTGGCGCGGGTGCATTCGGCATTATGGCGCTGATCATCATGTTCCCTAATTTACCTATGATTAGAATTATTGGTTCTGACGTTGTCCATGCAGTTTTACTGACGCTCGTTGCAGGTATGGGGCATATGAATTCAGGTAATGTGGATTTCAATTTATTAATGTGGCTTTTAGTCGGATCGATTCCTGCAATCATCGTTGGTACGTTGGTGAGCTCCCATTTACCAGAAAAAATTATTCGTAAGGTACTGGGCATCACCTTATTTGCCATTGGTGTTAACTTCATGCTTAATCCAGTCAAAGCAAAACCTGTGACCGCGCCTAAGGCAGTTATTGAAACATCAACTCAAGCTTATTCTTAATTTAATACCATGTTCAAACTATAACCTCAGTGAAGCTGTATATTTCACTGAGGTGAAATTAAATGATTTATTCAATTTAATAATTTTCAAAAATTAAATCATTCTATACAATACAAGTAGAAACTCTGATTAATACCAAAAAGACAATTTCATTACTTTTTTTTATTAAATCCATTCAACTTTTTGATAACAAATGATCTACTGAATCATGCTATATTCAATAGATTGAACATTTTCTTGTAAAAACGAACCAGTGACGGCAATGAATACTTTACAGTCAAATTCTATCACCCAAAACGACATTGATGACGTGAATGTACAAAGCATTCAGCCTCTTGTTACTCCTGCTGAATTAAAAACAGAATTACCGTTAACTGATAATGCATACCAAACAGTCCTAAAAGGTCGTGAAACTGTACGTAATATCTTAGATGGCAACGACAAACGTTTATTCGTAGTCATTGGACCGTGCTCTATTCACGATCCTGCAGCAGCTCATGATTATGCTGATCGTTTAAAAGTTTTAAGCGAAAAAGTGAAAGACACGCTTTATATCATCATGCGCGTGTATTTCGAGAAGCCTCGTACAACAGTGGGTTGGAAAGGCTTAATTAATGACCCTGACATGAATGACTCTTTCAACATTGAAAAAGGTTTACGTTTAGGTCGTAAATTATTGCTTGAACTCAATGAGAAAGGTCTGCCATGCGCAACTGAAGCGCTTGATCCAAACTCTCCACAGTACTACCAAGACTTAATTTCTTGGTCAGCAATCGGTGCACGTACAACAGAGAGCCAAACACACCGAGAGATGTCTTCAGGTTTATCATCTCCAGTTGGCTTTAAAAATGGTACGGATGGCGGTCTCACTGTTGCAACCAATGCGATGCAATCTGTAAAACATGGTCATAGTTTCCTTGGCTTAAATGACCAAGGTCAAGTTTCAGTCATTCGTACTAAAGGTAACCAATATGCCCATGTCGTGTTACGTGGTGGTAATGGCAAACCGAATTATGATGCTGGTTCTGTAGCTGAAGCTGAAAATGCATTAGCGAAAGCAAAAGTAAGCAACAAGATCATGATTGATGCGAGTCATGCCAATTCTAATAAAGACCCATACCTTCAGCCATTGGTTCTAAAAAATATCACTGAACAAATTTTAGATGGCAATAAATCGATCGTAGGTATTATGGTTGAAAGTCATTTAAAAGGTGGCCGCCAAGATATTCCTGCAAATCTTTGCGATTTAGAGTATGGTAAGTCTGTTACAGATGGATGCATCGATTGGGAAACAACTGAAAAAGTTCTGTTGGAAATGGATGCAGCTTTGAAAGACGTTCTACCACAACGTTAATCAGATAAAACGCCATCACACGATGGCGTTTTTTTATAAGGTTAAATCATGGATCAACTCGAAAAAGAACTAAGCTCAATCCCCCATTTTCAATTTGTTCATGAGCATTTGTTTAGCTCAGGTCAGCCAAACGAAGAACAACTTAAATCGATTAAAGCTTATGGTATCGATACCATCATTAATCTCGCTTTTAATGATGCTACACCGAACTTAAATCATGAAGATCGCTTGAGTGCTGAAATTGGTCTTAACTACATCCAAGTCCCTATTGATCCAGAATTTCCACATGACGATCAATGTTTATTTGTGCTCGATCTGATCGACCATCTCGTTAAAGAGAAAATGGTCTGGATACATTGCACCGAAAATCATCAATGTAGTTCATTAATCTATCTGTACCGACTACATTATATGAATATGGATTTACCTACTGCACATGAGCTATTACACCAAGTATGGGAACCCAACAACACTTGGACTGGGTTAATGCATGCGGTCGGCTTACAGTTGCAAGGACGTAAAGCTACTCAAGAACTGCAAGCCTCTTTGATGAAAGCGCAAAACTTTGAATGATCAAAATTGCTCATTGATGACTAATTAATACGGTCGCTGTAGACAGGATTCCTTCCTGACGACCAGTAAATCCTAATTTTTCAGTGGTGGTGGCTTTAATACTAATCTGATTGATATCCACATCAAGTACATCTGCAATACTTTGACGCATATCTAAATTATGTTTCGCTAATTTTGGACGCTCACAAGCCACTGTAATATCCGCATTATTCAGTTGATAACCACGATCCAATATCAACTGATAAACATGCTTTAATAAAACCTTACTGTCCGCGCCTTTGAACTGTTCATCAGTATCTGGAAAGTGCTGTCCAATATCACCGAGCGCTAAAGCACCCAAAAATGCATCACAAAGTGCATGTAAAACTACATCTCCATCAGAGTGTGCTTTCAAACCATGTGTATGCGGAATACGAATACCAGCCAATGTGACATAATCGCCTTCCTCAAAAGCATGAACATCAATACCTTGACCTATACGAATAGCTAAGCTCACATTGAACTCCTTTACACAGTTTTTGAAAATGAAATCTTGTATTCTTTGATTCTTGTTCGCTATAGTAGATGCGCAAACATTTGAAAGTATAAGCGATGATGTTGTCAAAAAGCGTATCAAGTTGGATGAAACCTTTAATTTCTATCTTTTTCATTGGATTAAGCAGTGTTTCTGTCGCACAGGCACAACTTATTCAATGTGATAAGCCGCAATCAAGTTTTAAAAATTCCATGATTTGTGCTGCTGATTTTTCATCTTTGAGAGATGAATTGAATGAACGCTTTTTAACATCCTACTTAGTTACTGATGCACCAACTCGATTAATTCAAGATACACAACAGCTTTGGCTGAATCGACTGCAGCAGTGTAAAAATAAAAATTGTGTGTCATTACAAATCAATCAACGCATTGATGATTTAAACTTTTACATGTCGATGAATCAAACGCTTACTCAGCATTACATCAAGTTTGAACAAGGTAAAATTGCAACGCAACCTGTACACCTTAAGATTCATCAATTAAGCAAGGATCGCGTCAAAATTGAAGGTATTGCTTATCGTAGCCCTAACAATCGCCTAGAAACTCAAACGATTCCGTTATTGGCTTATACGACCACTCAAAGCAAACACGAAATTATTGATAATGAGCATGATTGTCAGTACAAACTCAAATATCAAAAATCATTACTAATTGTCTCAACTGAGCAAACAGGCTGTGAGCGCTTTAGTGGAATCTATCGACTATATGATTAAACAGAATGTATGCAAATTCACAGTTAAATAGCGAATGCTAAACACAACACTCCTGTGATCGCTAACAGAATCCCCAAGCTATTTTTTAACGTTATTTTTTCTTTAAAAACTAATATACCTGCGATCACACCTAACACTACGACTAGAATATTCATGCCAGCGAATACAATTGCGGGTGAATCCTTTAACAACATATGTGCTTTCACATAAAGTGCAATATTGGCAAAATTCAATACACCTAAACTTAGTCCAGCAAGAAAATTTTGCAATGTCCATGATGTTTGACGCAGGGACAAATATCCCATGGAAATAATGAAAGCAAACACAAACATCAAGTTTAAACTGACTGCAAATTTTAATCCTAAACTTGTACTGAATTTTAACAGAACATCTACGAGTGCATAGCCAAGCCAAACTGCGAGCAAATACATTCCTGCTTTTTTTGTTTGCAATGTTGGTGTCGATGTTTTAGAAAAAATGATCAAAACAATTGCACCCAAACCCAATGCAATACCAATCGATTTCAGGGTGCTAAATTTTTCTTGGAAAAGAAAATAGGCTGCCAACAATGAAAGAACAACGGATAATCTTTGCGCGATTTCAGTTCTGATAATTCCAGCTTGATCAAGTGATTTGGAAAGCAGCAAGAATATTGAAGGTAATGCTATCCCCAACAACCCAATAAGCCACCAAGGTGTGGAGGTTAATGATATTTGATTGAGGTCTGGCTTAAACCAAAAAAAACAGAGTATCGTCGCGATGGCATAATTCCATGCAATCATTTGCATGACATCAAATCCACGAGATTTACTAAACTTCAATAAAATCGATACTAGTACGCTGCACAAAGCTGCTGAAAAAATCAGTTCCATAATTTGCTCTTGTTTTTTTATTCAAGAAAAAGCCCACAGTGATAGTGGGCTTTTTAAAATTATAAATAATTTTATTAATTATTTATAACGATCTACCATTTTCTCTAAAGAAATTGGACGAATCTTGTCAGCATGACCTGCTGTACCAAATGCAGTATAACGATCTACACAGATTTGCTTCATTGCTTCAACAGTTTGAGCAAAGAATTTACGTGGATCAAATTCACTTGGTTTTTCAGCCATCATACGACGCATAGCACCTGTTGAAGCTAAACGTAAGTCAGTGTCGATATTGATTTTACGTACACCGTGTTTAATTGCTTCAACCAACTGCTCAACAGGAACACCGTAAGTTTCTTTGATGTCACCACCGTATTGGTTAATAATCGCTAACCATTCTTGTGGAACTGAACTTGAACCATGCATTACAAGATGAGTATTTGGAAGTGCAGCGTGGATCTCTTTAATACGATCGATCGCTAAAATATCACCTGTAGGTGGACGCGTAAATTTATAAGCGCCGTGTGAAGTTCCAACCGCAATTGCTAACGCATCAACGTTAGTATCAGCGACAAATTGGGTAGCTTCTTCAACCGAAGTAAGGAGTTGTGAATGATCTAGAACGCCTTCAGCGCCCACACCATCCTCTTCACCAGCTAAACCAGTTTCAAGGCTACCTAGACAACCAATCTCACCTTCTACAGATACACCACACGCATGTGCCATTTGAACAACACGACGAGTTACATCTACGTTGTAATCATAAGTTGTTGGTGTTTTACCATCTGCACCTAATGAACCATCCATCATTACAGATGAAAAGCCCAATTGGATTGAGCGTTGGCAAACGTCAGGATCAGTACCATGGTCTTGGTGCATCACAACTGGAATGTGTGGCCATTCTTCGATTGCCGCCAAAATAAGATGGCGTAAGAATGGAGCACCAGCATATTTACGAGCACCAGCAGATGCTTGAACAATAACAGGTGAATTTGTTTCATCTGCGGCTAACATAATCGCGCGCATTTGTTCTAAGTTGTTTACGTTAAACGCTGGTACGCCGTAACTATGTTCTGCGGCGTGATCCAAGAGCTGGCGCATTGAAATAAGAGCCATAATTTCCTCCCAGGTAATGCTCCATATTCTAACCTGACCTGTGTTTCAATTCAGCAACAATTGACAGTATTTCATAAAAAATCCCTGCAATTGCAGGGAGATTTTCAATTTAATACTTATTGAAGTAGAAAATCACTCCGCCGTTGCTTGATCAGCAGGTGCATTTGCAACTTCTTCAGGAACATCAGTATTATTTTCATCTTGTAATGGCTGATCAATAGCATCGATAGCCGCTTGTTGTTCAGCACTAATATCTGATGCTTCAACAGCAACTTCTGATGTTGATGTTTGATCTGCAGCTGGTGCACTTTCTTGTTTAGAACAAGCCGTCATTGCAAGAGTAGCAGCCAATAGCGCAAATACGCCTAATTGTAATTTCATGATGTTATTCCGCATGATAAATCAGATTATGATCATAATATTTCAAAATTATTTCATTTTCATGACGAAAATTAGTCATAAAAAAAGACCTTCTTAGAAGGTCTTTTTTCTCAAATCCAATTAAGCGCGTTCTAGTAGAACAGCAACTGCTGGTAATGTCTTGCCTTCTACAAATTCAAGGAAAGCACCACCACCTGTTGAGATATAACCAATTTTGTCAGCCACTTCATACTTATCAATCGCAGCTAAAGTATCACCACCACCTGCGATAGAGAAACCTTCAGATTCTGCAATCGCTAAAGATAGCGCTTTCGTGCCTTCACCAAATTGATCAACCTCAAATACGCCTACTGGACCATTCCAAAGAATTGTTTTTGAAGTTTTTAAAATTTCAGCAAATGCTTGAGCTGTTTCTGGACCAACATCAAGAATCATGTCATTGTCAGCAACATCTTCAACTTTTTTCACTACGGCTTTTGCTGCCGCTAATGAGCCAAGGAAGTCATCAAAGTTAATTTCTGATGCGTCAGCAACAACAACATCTGTTGGCAATGGAACCGATACTTTTGCAGCAATTGCTTTAGCTGTATCGATTAAGTCATTTTCACAAAGTGATTTACCAACGTTATAGCCCGCAGCTGCTAAGAATGTATTCGCTATACCACCACCGACAATGAGCTGATCACAAATATCTGATAACGATGTTAAAACATCCAGTTTAGTCGATACTTTTGAACCCGCTACAATAGCAACCATTGGTTTTTCAGGCGTCTGAAGTGCACGACCAAGTGCATCTAATTCAGCTGCAAGTAATGGACCTGCTGCAGCAACTTTAGCAAGACGAGCCACACCTTCTGTTGATGCTTCTGCACGATGTGCAGTACCAAATGCATCCATCACAAACACATCACAAAGTGCTGCATATTTTGCTGCCAACTCTGGATTATTTTTCTTTTCGCCTGTGTTAAAGCGACAGTTTTCAAGTAACACAACTTGGCCTGGTGCAACTTCAACACCATCCAAATATTCAGTGAGTAATTTAACTTCTTGACCCAATGCTTCAGTTAAGTAGGCAGCAACAGGTGCAAGTGATTGTTCAGCTTTAGGCTCACCTTCAACTGGACGACCAAGGTGAGAATAAACCATTACTGCTGCGCCTTTTTCAAGAGCGGCTTTAATTGTTGGTAATGCAGCGCGTAAACGTGCATCACTCGTAATCACACCATTTTTAACAGGAACGTTTAAGTCTTCACGGATCAGAACACGTTTACCTGCTAAATCGAGGTCAGTCATACGCTGAAAGTTCATGTATAGCTCACTTTATAGATATCAAAACCGCATAGATTCTAAATGATTATGCTAAAAAAGGTGAGTAAAATTTCAGAAAAGCTGTAGAAATCTTTAGATTTGATTATGATAGATGGAGTCGAACCACAAAGTGTTGCTATGTCTATCCATCCAGATCCAAGTATTAATCGTTTAAATGTTTTCGGCGAACCGCTCGCCAGTTGTTGTTTTGATCCTATCACAGGATATTTCAGAAATGGTTTTTGCCACACTGCACCCTCTGATTTAGGTCAACATACAGTCTGTGCCGAAATGACGTCAGAATTCTTAAGTTTCTCGCAACGAATTGGGAATGATTTGACAACACCACTACCCGAAGTTGGTTTTCCTGGTTTAAAACCTGGTGATTTCTGGTGTATTTGTGTGACGCGCTGGGTTGAAGCTTATCAGAATGATATGGCACCGAATTTAAAACTTCAGGCTTGTCATCAGTCGGTTCTTGCTTATGTCCCGATCGACATTTTAATGGAATTCTCAGTGTAATGAATCATCATGTTGCTTCAACGTCAGCAAGAATTATTTTAGCTTCTGGCAGTCAGACACGTAAGGAATTACTTAATCGATTACATATCGATTTTGAACAAATATCACCCGATATCGATGAGACTCCGCGTGGGGAAAGCCATGCCGATGATCTTGCTTATCGACTTGCATATGAAAAAGCAAAATATTTTGCTGAGAAATATCCAGATGCGATCGTTATTGGTTCTGATCAGGTAGCTTGGCGTGAAGGCGCACCTGATATATTTATTGGAAAACCTTTATCTACTGAAAAAGCAATCAAACAGCTTCAAGCAAATTCAGGAAAAATTGTTTATTTCAGTTCGGCATTGAGTGTTCAACACGCTTCATCTGGGTTTGAAGAAACCATTGTTGAACATTACAAGGTCAAATTTAGGCATTTAAATTTGGAAGAAATTCAGCGTTATGTCGCACTTGAACAACCTTTACAATGTGCTGGAAGTTTCAAATGTGAAAGTTTAGGCATTAGCTTATTTGAAGAAATGATTGGGCAGGATCAAACAACTTTAATGGGCATGCCGATGATTCAATTATGTAAGATTTTACGTGAATTAAAAATTCTAGTGCCTTGATAAGTTGCTTATTAATAAATAAGACCGAGTTAAATGACTCGGTTTTTTGGAATTATTTGTTACTAACAACAGATGAATGAAATGAAAACCCTATTTTTAACTCAAATAATTACAATTGAGCTAAATTAATTTATCTACACAAAGCTGTGGAAAATTGATCGATAAGCGATCTCAAAACATAGAAATTGTAAAAAAGTTCAAATGATCATATTTGGGTTGTTCATTTCAAGTTAAGAATATGAATTACATGAACCAAGTTAAGAAACTTTGTATAACATCCATTATCTTAGTTTAAGTTATCATTCTTAAATTTTTTTTTAATTTTGGATACTATCTTTAGGGGGATACATATGCATGATAACTACTGGAATAGATTTCTACATATAGAAAAAAACTAAAAGAATTTAGTACTCACGTAGATTTTGACATTAGAAACAATGAAAATTTTTCTATAGAAATAATGAATTTGTATCTTACAATTTGTTCAGAAATTGAAGCTATTTTTAAAGCTTGTACATCTAATATTGGTAATTCATTCAACTTTAGAGATTTTCGTGAATACTATAAAGATGAAACACAACTACAAAGTCTATCTCTCTTAACGTCTGACGTACAAATTAAATATGCATCTTTAAAATTCACTCCATTTGATAAGATAGATAGCGATGAAACAATTTTATGGTGGAATCACCATAATAAAATTAAGCATGATCGTGAAATTAATAGAAATCTCGCGAACTTAAAAAATCTATTATACTCAGCTAGCGCACTTTTTTTACTTAACTTAGTCTACAGATTTGTAGTTCAAGAAAAAATATACCTTATACCCCCTCCTGAAATTTTCGAAACAAAAGACTTCTTGGTCAGCATTCATTCTTCAGGAGGTGGGCTTCTATATACATCCAAAGCTTGTATAAATAGTTTTGGTGCTGAAAGCCCTTTTGATGATGATTAGTTTAGTTAATATTTGATTCAATAAATCTGCCTCATTTAACATAATGGCTTTTATACGATATGAAATTCCCTCAAAGTGTAAATTAATTATTTCTTTAAAACTGCTATATTCATTTTTTTATATTCATTTGTATCATCCATAAGCAAGAAAACATGCGCTTTTAAAGCCGTGTCACTTGCAGAACTTGCATCGTTCAAGGGACAATAAGCCAAACTAAATTGTAGTCCTTATTATGTCCCAAACTTTAGACGTTCTCGGCGGTATTAGCGCTGAACAATTCCTTACGGAATATTGGCAAAAAAAACCGCTCCTCGTTCGTAATGCAGTTCCTGAAATTGTGGGTTTACTTGAACCCAATGATGTTATGGAGCTTGCACTCGATGAAAACGTGACTGCACGTTTGATCAAACAAAAAGATCGTGACCCTAATCAATGGAATGTGAAGTCATCGCCACTGCTCAAAGCAGACTTCCAAAAAATGCCAAAATTATGGACATTACTCGTTCAAGCGGTCGATCACTATTCGTTTGATCTTGCTGAGTTATGGAAAAAATTTCCTTTTATTCCTCAATGGCGTCGTGAAGATATTATGGTATCTTACGCACCACAAGGTGGTTCTGTCGGTAAGCACTTCGATTTTTATGATGTATTTTTAGTTCAAGGTTACGGACATCGCCGTTGGCAATTAGGGCAAATGTGTGATGAACAGACGGCACTCGTTGCAGGTCAGCCTTTAAAACTTTTGCAAGAAATGGAAGTTCATTTTGATGAAATTTTGGCGCCGGGCGATTTACTATACGTCCCACCAGGTCTTTCTCATTATGGCGTAGCTGAAGATGAGTGTTTAACCTATTCTTTCGGGTTCCGCATGCCAAATATCTCAGACATGATGGATAGTCTTGGTGATTCTTTCTCAGAACAAGAGCAACTGAAAAAACCATTATTAGATGTCACTCGCTCTGCCAGCACTGCTGTCGGCGAAATTTCAGATCATGAGCTTAGCTATTTGCGCGAACAACTTTTAGCTCAACTGCAAAATCCTCATATGCTAAATGAAGCCATCATGTGTCTCGCTTCGCAACCTGGTTATCCTAACAATATTCCAGAAAATGACGAAATTGGAACAGGTGATTTAGAAGAAGCACTTGAAGAAGGTTATTTATTAAAAATCGAACCTGCTTCACGTTTGCTTTATAGCAACTTCAATGATGAACTTAACTTTTGGGCGAATGGAGAGCGCTTATGTATCTCCGAAGAATTTAAACCTCATTTAAAACGTATCGCTGATGGTGAAATGATCGCTTTAGATGAAAGTTTATATGATCAACATATTCTTGAAGATCTCGCAGAACTTTTGAACAGTTCGATCATTATGTTGCTACCTTCGGAAGAAAACTAAACCCATAAATATAAATTGTTAGCTTACAGCTGTAAGCTAACAATTCACTACTTGTCTGATTCCATAGAAGTTCGTAAGGTAATTACAGTAAAGAACGATGGAAAATAAAAATGGCAAGTCCTGCTCAAGCAATAAGACATAAATTACTGAACACTTTTTTTTCAAGACATTCTGTATGGTTCGCATGTATTATCATCGCCCTGAGTATTACGTGGCTTAGGCTATTTTACAGTCCCCATTATATTTATTATTTTCTATCCGACAGTGTCATTAATATTATTTGGCTACTGACCAGTTTACTCAGTGTCTTAGGCCTATATGATGTACTTCAAAATAAACATTCAATTTTGAAGAACTACCCAATCATGGGGCATTTTCGCTTCTTATTTGAAGATTTCAGACCCGAAATTCGTCAATATTTTATTGAATCAGACCAAGACGCTTTACCCTTTTCAAGAATGCAACGTAGCTTAGTTTATCAGCGTGCAAAGAATGAAAATGCTGATAAGCCTTTTGGTTCAATTATTGATGTATATCAAGAGGACTATCGTTTCATTACCCACTCTCTTGCACCGAAACTCCCAGCTGATACCAGCACCTTCCGTATTAAAGTGGGTAATGATCAGTGCGCTCAACCTTATAGTGCATCAATCATGAATATCTCAGCAATGAGTTTTGGGAGTTTAAGTGCTAATGCAATACGCGCACTTAATCTCGGTGCCCACATGGGTCAGTTCTATCATGATACTGGCGAAGGAAGCCTAAGCCCCTACCATCTTGAAAATAATGGAGATATTGTTTGGCAAATCGCCAGTGGATATTTTGGTTGTCGAACTGAAGAAGGTCTATTTGATCCTGA
Organism: Acinetobacter sp. 24-47-66; assembly: GCF_056779755.1. Lineage (NCBI taxonomy): Bacteria > Pseudomonadati > Pseudomonadota > Gammaproteobacteria > Moraxellales > Moraxellaceae > Acinetobacter > Acinetobacter sp. 24-47-66. The sequence goes on along the minus strand of NZ_JBWYIL010000008.1, from coordinate 109,375 downwards.
AAAATTTAAAGCTCAAGCTAAACATCCCAATATCAAAATGATTGAGCTAAAACTGTCTCAAGGTGCAAAACCAGGTCACGGCGGTATTTTACCCAAACATAAGATTACAGAAGAAATTTCGAAAATTCGTGGTGTTCCTCGTGATCGCGATTGTATTTCCCCGCCAAGCCACCCTAGCTTTAATACACCGATTGAAATGATGTATTTTATTCAAAAGTTACGTGAACTATCAGGTGGTAAACCTGTTGGATTCAAATTATGTATCGGACAGCCTTGGCAATTTATGAGTATTGTCAAAGCGATGCTTGAAACCAATATTGTTCCTGATTTTATCGTCGTAGATGGATCAGAAGGTGGAACCGGTGCTGCACCGATTGAATTTAGCGATAATATCGGTACACCTCTGCGTGAAGCTCTATTGTTTGCACACAATACCTTAGTAGGTGCTGGATTAAGAGATAAAGTAAAAATTGGTGCAAGTGGTAAAATCATTAGTGCTTTTGATATTGCAAGTACCTTTGCCTTAGGTGCAGATTGGGTGAATTCAGCTCGTGGATTTATGTTTGCTGTCGGTTGTATCCAAGCTCAAAGTTGCCATACCAATCAGTGTCCAGTTGGGGTAGCAACACAAGATGCTGAGCGCCAAAAAGCAGTCCATGTACCAACGAAAGCAGAACGTGTTTATAATTTCCACAAAAATACATTACATGCACTAGCAGAAATGATAGCAGCTGCAGGTTTAAATCATCCGAGTGAAATTAAAGCTCATCATCTCGCGCAACGTATAAATGATCGTGAAATCAAAAATTATGCTCAATTACATTTTTGGTTAGAATCGGGTCAACTATTGAACTGTAAAGATAAAGACGAAGAAAATTTCTATTTCAGAATGTGGAATTTGGCAGATGCCAGCAAATTCTAGTTTCATCAAAAAGGTGCTGAAATCAGCACCTTTATTTTAAAAGTATCCTTTATGACTTTGAGCATGCAAGAACGCTGGGATTAGACCCGTTAATGCTGCCCGTATATCAGCACGCTCATTGATCAACTGATGGGATCCCTCCTCTAGCATAAGCAAGGTCTGGAGGCGAAACTTTCTGCGAATAAATTCGATATTATAACGCCAGTCTACGGTTTGATCTTGGGCACCTTGAGCGAGCCATACTGGAATTCGGCATGCAGGTCGATTTTCCATTTCCAACATCCACTTTGACATTGCTAATATCCAATCCATCCCCATCATACGCGGTTGTAATGGATCTTTTAGACGTACAAATCTTAAAAATTCAGGGTTGTGATTATTGCGCTTAAAATGTCTTGGAACTTCACGTTTGATACGGCGAATGATGCCTAAGCCTACTGGATTATGCCACCATGCTGTTTTTGCAGGTCTGACTAACGGCGACAAGAGCAATACGCGTTCTACAATTGGATTTTTACGTTGTTCAGCAAACTCCAACAAATGATGCATCCAAATTGCACCACCAGTACTCTGTCCGATACCTAGCCATGGTTTAGGCAATTGATCCGCTTGTTTTACATATTGGTGAACCGCATGGAGTACTTGCTGATAATGATCAAAGTTCTGAATGCTGGCAGCATTGCCATCACTTAACCCATGTCCAGGCAAGTCATAAGTTAAAACACTAAACCCTTGATCCAGCAATTCACCAATAATTGGTTGGTAAATCCCACTGTGTTCCAAATAGCCATGCAATAAGAATACAGTACCTTTCACCTGCTCTATGCGAGGTTGATACACCTGCACATGAAGTTTGAACAAAGGCATTTTGATATAACCCTGCCAATAATTCGCTTCAAGACGATCAAGTGCGTAAAGATGACGATAAGCTTGAATCTCTTTCGAAGGAGAATAAGGTCGATTTAAATTTAATGGTTCCAATCTTAAAGGTGTTTGTTCTCGATTCGGAATGGGTAAATCGAGTTGTTTCAACACATTTGGATTCAGAAATGGAATATCAGACATTATGGCACCTCCCGACAACCGCTAGAGCCAAACATTACATCTCTGATCGTGGCAAGTAATTCATAATTTGCACGACGACTGTGATCGTAATTTAATTGGCTAGGACGCCATGTTGTCAGCATTGTAGGCATGGGCGCTTCAACAGGAATTGTCTTGATACCGTTCAAAGCAAAAAGACGTCGTGTACGTGTCATATGATAACGATCGGTAATCAGAATCACTGTCGGCGCTCCTCCTTTTTTTTGTAATAATAATGAACTAAAGCGTGTATTCTCACAGGTATTCATGCTGCGTTGCTCTAATAGATTCGCTTCTACGCCACGCGATGCTAGCCAAGCTTGCATGTACGGTGCTTCAACACCACTCAACACAATAGGTAAATCCGTTTGCTTCTCAATCTCAAGTGTTTTTTCTAGTCTAGAGCGTGTATAATCATTAACTACGATATCAATTTTATTATCCCCTAGCGTCAACCCACCACCCAACACTACTATCGCATAAGGTTTATCCTGTTGATTTGATAAAGTTTTATTTTCATTTTGAATCAACGCGATATCTTTGTAGATTTGCGGATCTAATGTTTGAACCTCGTCTTCTTCTAAGGGATGATTTCTAAGGAAAAATTCATATTTTTCCATTAAAGCCAAGCGCTGATTTTTTTCTTCATTGATGGATGAGTTTGTTGAATCAGTTTGGCTTATGGCAACATCACTGGCTAAATCAGGCTGATCAATTGCGAAGACAACATCCTCTTTAGTTTCATTCTTTGTATTTGCATCTATAAGCAATTCATCTTTAATTTTTTGTTTTAATAAAACATAGCGAGTTTGAATTTCAGCAAGCTGTTCAGCCCCTTGATCATTCAATTGTTCTTCAATAAGTTTGAGATAAGCTTGTCTTGCAATCCACAGCCTTGAACCAGGCTCCAAATCCTCCTTATCAGTTAACGCTGCCATTTGCTGGCTCTTGGCCGCAATTTCGTCAACTTTGATAGGTACAAATGCGTGAAGTGATTTCACAACAAGTGCTGAATAAAATGGTGTATACCAGAAAACCATGAGACAGCCCAAAAGTGCGAATATGATCGCCATCATACGCACCGTTGTCACCATCCAATGTTTTCTAGACATATTGTCCTTTTTAAACCAAATGAGATTGAATAGAACCTTTTTGATCGAACAAAACAGGCTCAGGTTCTAATAAAATACCAAACTTATTTAACACATCTTGCTGCACAGAGCGATAGGTTGCTTGCACATCTGTGAGAGATGCATCGGCGTAATTGACTAAAACTAAAGCCTGTCGATCAAACATTCCCACTTTTCCTAATTTTTTTCCTTTCCAGCCTGATTGGTCAATCAACCAACCAGCTGCAACTTTTACAGAACCATCCGCTTGAGGATAGTGTGGAATCGTGGGATGAAGCCGTAAAACTTCCTCAAATTTCGTTTTAATTAAAATCGGATTTTTAAAAAAGCTCCCTGCATTTGGATATTCTGCAGGATCTGGGAGTTTACTTTGACGAATTTTGATCACTTGTTGCTGTAAATTATATGGCGTAATGTCATCGCCCATCGCAGCTTTTAAATCTCCATAATTCATTTTGAGTTGTGGCTGTTTAAGTAATTTAAAGATGACCGCAGTAATAACAAACCGCTCAGGGTGATCTTTAAAAATGCTGTGTCGATATGAAAAATGACAATCACTCGCTTGGATTTGAACGATTACATTTTTAGTACGATCAAAAGCCTCTACAAATTCAATAAATTCACCGACTTCAACACCATAGGCACCGATGTTCTGAACAGGTGCAGCACCCACCCACCCTGGAATCAATGCGAGATTTTGCAATCCATAGAAACCTTGCTCTGTTGTCCATAGCACGAACTCATGCCAGTGACGTCCAGCACCTACTCGAATTGTGACATTGGTATCATCTTCAGCAAGCAGGACAAGATCATCTAAATGTAATTGAACAACTAAAGCATCTAAATACTCGGGAAGCAGCATATTACTCCCCCCAGAAAGTATCATCATGTTTAATTGAGCTTGCTCACCAAATTGAATTGCTTCTCGCAAATCTTGAAGAGATCGAACAATACAATAATGGGATGCAACAGCATTTAAATTCAACGTATTGAAAGACTGGAGTTGTATATTGGTTTGAATATCAATCATATTTTCATCTTACTCAACGTTTGACTGCTGCAACATTGGTTTTAAGTAACTAATCCATGCTTTACTGTTCGACTCACATTGATCTAAGACCAACTCAAAGCCATCATCTCCACCATAGTAAGGATCTGGTACGGGTTGATTTAAATATGAAGGATCCTTGGCACTCATGAGCTCTATTTTTGCTCGCAGTTCATGGTTTTGAAATATTTGCGCTGCTTCAGCTTGCAGTTTCTGAATATTGACTAGGTTTTCATGATCCATCGCCAAGATTAAATCAAATTCCTGAAAGTCTTCAATACGAATCTGTCTCGCACGTAATGAAGATAAATCATATCCTCGTTTCAATGCGTGCTTTTGACTTCGATGATCAGGCGCTTTGTTTGGGTGGTAATTACTGGTTCCAGCTGAATCAACTTGAATATTTAATTTTTCTAAATCAGCAAAGTGTTTCATTACCACTTCTGCTGTTGGGGAACGACAAATATTTCCTAAACATACACATAAAATTTTGTATGGCATTTTCGTCGTCATCTTCGCCTCAAAAATACATATACTTTCGCAGTGCATATGTTAAGTTATTTAAGGAGTGAATCCTATAGAACTGTAAAACAATAATCTTATTTAAAGCGCAAAAAGGATGTGTGATGAGCCAATTTCAATTTCAAACTGTCGGGAATATTATTTCTGGTTTAGAGAGTATTCAACAGCTTGGCTCAATTTTAAAACAAAATCGATTTAATAAAGTTCTTCTCGTCACAGATCAAGGAATGATTGATCATCACCTCCACCAACCTATTCTTCACATTTTTAACGCTACTGGGACTGAGTTCAGTATTTTTTCCGATGTCGTTGCAGACCCTCCTGAGGAAGTCATCTTAAATGCAGTAGATGAAGCAATACGTTTACACATTGATGCAGTCATTGGTTTTGGCGGTGGTAGCTCTTTAGACGTGGCAAAAATTATTGCCGTACTTTCACACCCCAATCAAACCCAAACGATTTCTGAGTTATATGGCGTCAATCAAGCTCAATCGCCACGATTACCACTCATCTTAGTGCCTACAACTGCAGGTACGGGTTCTGAAGTTACACCAATCTCTATTGTCACTACAGGCAAAACAACAAAAACAGGAATTGTTTCACCCGTTCTGTATGCGGATACTGCCATTTTAGATGCCACTTTTACTCAAGGTCTTCCGGCTCACATCACTGCAGCAACAGGAATTGATGCAATGGTGCATGCAATTGAAGCCTACACCTCAAAACTAAAGAAAAATTTCTATTCTGATTTGCTCGCTAAACAAGCATTGGATTTATTGAATCAAAATTTAAAACTTGTTCTAGAGCAACCCCAAAACCTAGAAGCGCGTCAAAAAATGCTCTTAGGTTCTATGTTGGCTGGACAGGCATTTGCAAATGCACCTGTTGGAGCGGTTCATGCGCTTGCCTATCCTTTGGGCGGGCATTATCACTTATCGCATGGTCATACCAATGCAATCGTGCTTGTTGAAACACTGAAATTCAATGCACCTCAAGCGAAGAAATACTATGCTGAACTGATGCAATGGATTGACCCATATAGCAAAGGCAATACTGATGGCTTATGTGATTTATTTATCGATCATATGGAAAGGCATGTTAGCCAGAGTGGGTTGAGCTTAAAACTCAATGAGCTAGGTGTACAAGAATCAGATTTAGAGATGTTAGCTAATGATGCAATGCAACAAACGCGCCTCTTACAAAACAATCCTAGAGCTCTAAGCTATGCTGATGCTTTAAGCATCTACCAAGCAATTTATCATTAAATGACTCGAAATCTTTAATCAACTTTCTGAATAAAATATGACAACTATTTCAAAAAAAAACAGAGCTGACTATCAATTCTTTTTTCCAATCCAAACCCGTTGGGCTGATAATGACGTGTATGGGCATGTCAATAACGTCACTTATTACAGCTACTTTGACACCGCCGCGAATGCACTACTTATTCAACACGCACAATTTGACTTTAAAACTTCGCCTATCATTGGACTCGTCGTTGAATCAAAATGTACATATTTTTCTGAACTATCCTACCCCGAAGTGATTGATATTGCTGTCGCTATCGAGAAGATTGGACGATCTTCAGTGACGTATAGCATTTCAATATTTAAGCAAAATCAATCAGAACCTGCTGCTCAAGGTTATTTTGTGCATGTATTTGTCGATCGTCACTCTCGTAAAAGTATTGAATTACCAAACTCAATACGCGAAGCCTTAACTACGTTTATGACGAAATCAACTTAAGACTTAAGCTGAATATTATGTAGCTCACCGCCGAAAGTTTTTAACAAGTCTTCCACGACGGGTTCTTGATGAATCAATTCTTCAGCACGTCGATATGCCTTTTGCTTACGCTTTTCCTGCAGATCGAAAGGCGTCTCACCGTTTGGTTCGTTGTATTTTACGATTAATTGAGATTTTGAAAATGATTGCTTGAGTGCTGCTTCTAAACTCGGAATGAGTGAGTGCAATAAAGCTTCGTATTTTGCAGGGATATAGAATTCACATGTTCCATCAATTTGACCTTGCATAAGACCTTGTTGTGCTAATTCTTGTACCGCAGGTGTTAATGGACTATTTCTGAACCAATATTCCCACTTTTGAGTATCCCATTCACCTACCAATTCGACAGGCTCAAGCCTTAAAATATCTTGAGGCATTAAACCTTTTAAGCCAGCATCTGCGACAACATTTTTATTCTCATCAAGTAGATCTAGACTTGGGCAATGAGTGCCATTCGATGATCCTTCTTCTTGAACTGACAATTCAGCGCTTTCAGCAGAATGTTCACTTGGCTTAGGCTCTAAAAAGAAAATATTGTCTTGATCAACAATAGAAGATTCAACAGGCTCTGAATTAAAGCTTGCTCCAAATGAAGTCAGCTCAATCTCCCCACTGCCTACCACAGAGTTGGTTAAATTCTCTTGTTTCACCTCAACAGATACAGACTGACCGACATCATCCGCATGATTTAATTCTGTTGAATGTAAGCTTTCAGATTCAGTTTTTTCAGGCTGAATTGACTCAGCTGGAATAACCTCATCATCAGATGCCATCATCTGCTGAAATAAGATTAAATCCGTATTTTCCTCATCATTTACATCACGACTAGGCTGAATCAAACTCGTATTATTCTCAGGTGAACTAATTTTCGATCCTGCTTCTTGATGATCAGCCGGTATAGATTCTGAATTCTCTGTCGAAATCTGATTGAAATTTTCAGCTTCTTTTAAGACATTTGATTGTTCTGGAGGTGCTTGAGTGGTCAGCTGCTCATTATTCGCCATCGGGCGGAATGCCAACAACCTGAGCACACACATTTCAAAGCCTTGCTCTTGAGTCACTGCAATTTGTAATTCAGCACGACCTTTACATGCAATTTGATAATACAATTGTAGATCTTGAGCAGAAATCATGCTCGAAAGCTGCATAATTTTCTGATTAATCTCAGCACTATATTTTAAACTCAAGTCTGGTAAGTATTGGAGTATAGCCAACTCATGTAAAGTTGAAATGAGTTGATCCAACACCAAAGAAACATCAAGTGCTTGTTGACGGAATTGGAGTAATAAAGCACTGACTTTAGCACGTTGATTTTGATGTATCGCCAAAATAAGGTCGAAAATAATCGTGCGATCAATCAAACCCAGCATTTCTTTCACATCTTGGTGGTGAATCGCACCTTGCCCATATGCAATTGCTTGATCTGTTAGCGACAGTGCATCACGTAAAGAACCTTGTGCTGACTCAGCGATCTGCCAAATCGCATCAGTTTCCGCATTAATTGATTCTTTAGTTAAAATTTGTGTGAGATGTGAAGTGATTTCATCAACCGCCAATGGGCGTAAAGTAAATTGCAAACAACGTGAAATAACCGTAATTGGAAGTTTTTGAGGATCTGTCGTCGCAAATAAAAATTTGACATGTTCAGGCGGTTCTTCAAGTGTCTTGAGTAAAGCATTGAAAGAATGTGTGGACAGCATGTGTACTTCATCAATGAGATACACTTTAAAACGACCTTGCGTTGGTGCATAAGGTACGTTATCCAATAATTCTCGTGTATCCTCAACTTTGGTTCGGGATGCTGCGTCAATTTCAATTAAGTCTATAAATCGACCTTCATTGACTGCGGTACACGTTGGGCATACTTCACACGGTGTAGATGTTACACCTGTTTCACAGTTCAGACATTTAGCAAGAATCCTTGCAATCGTTGTTTTACCAACGCCACGCGTCCCCGTAAAAAGATAAGCATGATGCAGTCGACCACGCTCTAAAGCACTGGTTAATGCACGCGACACATGGTTTTGACCAACCAATTCTAAAAAATTACGTGGACGATATTTACGCGCAAGAACCTGATACATGAATGCTCCCTAATTACAGGACTAAGCATACTGTTTTTTTTGGCAAGAGTGAATGCGTTACAGATCATTCATACATTCAAAAAACAATTTAAACCCAACTCTTTTTTCTTGGGAAAATTTAACCTGTTAAATTCAAACTAAAATCATCAAAATTTTCGTATTCCTCACCAGTCCCATCGATACGAATTTCTAGCATTTTGTTGACCAAATCGACAAGAATGATATTTCTGGTTGGAACACCGTTTAATTGAATCAAAGACTTCTCAGTATTAATGAATTTGAACTGACCTTTGATTTCTTCTGCTTGGTTATGACCGCTTAGACTTAATCGTGACAACACATACGTTTGGTCTGCGTTAAGTTGTAAATCAACAGCCATACCAGGACAATCATCACAACGCGAAAAACACCCCATACATGGCGTAGTACCTTGATATAAACCAATATATTGAGGTGTTACTTGATTTTTTATTGAATCATTCTGTTTCAAGAGTTGATTTGATTGCGTGGACTGATCGCAAGAAGCCATATGAATCGACGATATCAAAACGAATGGGATGACAGTACTACGGCGCATAATCACAAATCAATTTTAACAATTTTGTGAAAATTACCATATCTCAAGTCTGCATATGAATCAATGCGTATGTTGGTGCACGTGAACCCCATCATCATGTAAAACTTGATCAGGGTAAGCGAGTCCAATCCCTTTAATTACTTCAGCAAAATATGACCCTTTATCTGTATAAACTTTAATAATTGCATATTGATCTTCAATACTTTGAGTAATCGTAAAATAGTTTAGATCAGCAGGATAATCCTCAAATTGCCCCTTATATCTCACAATTCCATCCTCAACTTGTTCAATCTCAGTAATTTCGGCCACACGATTGATACCAAATTGCAAAAGTTTCAAGGGAAATTTACTGCCCTCTTTCATGCTCGCCACTTGATCAGGGCTAAACTTAAATAAATAACCCGTGTCAGCCCGATGCTGAAAACTTTCTGGAAGAAACATATGCCGTTCAACATTTTGTTCTAGTACAGGCATAAGCCCAGGCATCAGATGAGAACTCGATGACTCATTCTTATTTTTAAGGCGTTCGTCATGAGCATAAACATTTTGACCCAGTTCATTTTCAACTTGATGCTGCTGTAAGCTTGCAGATGGTTTGTCTTTTTCGGGTTTTAGATATAACGTAAATGTAGCAGTCACAAAAACTGCTACACCCAATAAAATATAAATTACTTTCATAAATTATTTGAATAGCGACACTGCTTTAGCATTTTTATTAATCATAGTGACAGCATCACGATCATTCGTACCCCCTAATTGGTATCCATACTTTGGATGGAATAAATCTGGGCTTGAGAAATAAGAGATACTATTACCTCCCATAATCGTACTACCCAAAGGATGCTCCAAACCACGTGCTGGTCCAGCGGTATCATGATGATCCACCCCCATATTATGACCGAATTCATGTCGTAAAACCGTGATTCCACAGTTAATACTTCCACTACCGATCATATAATTGGAGTTAGGGTTTACAAGTAAGTACGCTAAACCACAGCCCTCTTCATCACCTTCATAATATATAGCATCAGCTTTTAAGCGATTACGCTCATTCTGAATAACTTTGTCCACACGACCAATATCAAGGACATTGTTTAATGTTTTAGAACCTGGTGTTTTATATTGCAGATAACCAACGTTGCGTAGATAAAACTTGGCATTTGAATTCTCTGCAGACACATTGGTTAGGTCAAAGCCTTCAATCAATCTAATTTTCGCTGCATTTGCACCTAATTTCTCTGCAACAGCAGGACTACTCACCAAAAGCATATCAATCGTTGAACTATCAGCTTGCCATCCTTGAGATGTATAGACAAAACGTAGTGTTTCACCAGTTTGAATCGTTTGTCGTGAATTATTGGATGCCTGAATTGTGCTGCTCCACGCCGCTCCAGAACTTATGATTATCTTGTCATTGATTTGAGCACGATCAGGTAAATTAATTACTGATTGCCAATTTCCATTTGCCAACTTAACACGTGTCACTGGTTGTTTAGGATCAGGAACTTTTTGATTATTTAAATCTTTCGCTTGTATCACACGTTCTGGTGCAGAAACTAAAATCCACTTCGCTAATTCTTTTACAAACATAAATTCATATCGATCACCTCTATTTATTTTTAAAGTTGCTGAGGTATTGATATTCTGATTTGAAATAGTAGCTTCCCATGTTGCAGTCGACTTCACGATCACACGATCACGGTCATATGCTGAACTTGGTAACGTGAATTGTGACACCCAGTTTCCATCACCAAAAATAATTTCAGTTAAAGGGCTATCGGTTTTATTTAACTGAGTACCCACTGAACTAACATTTATTTGCCTCGGCTTGATATATTCAGGAACCCATTTTTTTAGTTTTTGATTAAATACAAACCAATAGCGATCTCCTTTTTTTAAATTAAAATTACTCGAAAAAAGAAGATTTGTTGTATCAATTGATGAATCCCAGCCTGCATCAGATTCAATCAACATTACCGTATTGTTAGTTACATCGCTCGGCAATACTATTTTCTTTGCCCAAGCGCCATCTTTTAGATGAACTCGCTGTATGATTTGTTGATTAGATATAATATTTTGTACACTTGAATTATCGACAATGGCACTTGGTGTACTGTTGATTCGCCATTTTTTTAAAGATTCACTATAAATAAAGTCGAATGTGTTTCCTCTATTGATTTGAATTGATTCAAGTGGAATATCTATATTGGAAGTATCTAGATATGCCGTATATCCCGCCGATGAAGAAATTCTAATCTTGTCATTATTTTTTGGATTGTTTGGCAGATAGATTTGCTTCGTCCAATTTCCATCACCTAATTTAAATTCTAATTCAGCATAACCGCTCGGAATCTGACCGCTTTGCTGATTTTGGTTTGGTGTAAGTACTGTACTTGCCACAACACCACTCATCAAACAACCCATTAGTAAAAAGGTAATTTTTTTATTCATCATGTCACTATTTGTTTATTTTAGTTAAAGTTAGTGTACACTATAAATACAAATTCCCCTTTTTAAATGTTAAAACCATCCCTTTTTACCATTATTAATGTGATCCACACATCTCAATGCCTCTTGCGATAAACTCCACAAACGATAATCCCCTGTAATTGACCCAACAGGATAATTATGGGTATAGGCAAAACTTAATTTTCTTTCAGGATCACACCAAGCTCCTGATCCGTTGTAGCCCATATGACCAAAACCATTTTTTGCACTTTTACCGAGCGTGATAACTCTGTGATAACCCAAACGCCAATGCATAGGTATTGGCATCACCTTGTCTCGATCATAACTTTGAATTTGCGAAAGTTGTTTGAATACAAGTGGCTTGATAAATTGTTTTGATTCGAACTGACCATAGTGCGCCATCATGGCATAGATTTTCGCTAAACTTCTGGCTGTAAATACACCATTAGCAGCAGGAATGGGTTGAGTCAGAACACGATCATCAAAAAAGCTAAAACCCTTCATTCCCTTTGGAATCATTGCATCTATAAAATCATCAGGATTTTGACCAGAATATTGAATGATACGATCCGAAAATGAAACTTTCTGTTTTTTCTTCTTTTGTTGTGCAACTTGAGTAGTTGATGACTTTCTTTCAATATTTGTTTTTTCTAGAGGTTTGGCTATTCTTGAAAGTTGATCCTGAGGGACACCAAAATAGGCACCATCTAATTGAAGTGGTTCTACTAAATATTGATTCATCAGCTCAGAAAGATTTTGCTGAGTCGCTTTTTCAATCAGCCCTCCTAATAACCAGCCATAGGTAAGTGCTTGATATGCATAATTTGAATTGGGTTTAAAACGTGGTGTCGCGCTAGCCATCACATTGAGCATATGATCCCAGTCTGCCATTTCAGATGCTTGAGCAATGACATTTCTAACATCATATAAACCACTACGATGACTCAATACGTCAGCCAAAGTAATCTTAGATTTTCCATGTTCAGCAAATTCTGGCCAATAATCAGCTATGGGTTGACGATAGTCTAATCTCCCTTCACTCACTAGAATATGCGCCAAAGTCGCTAAGATCCCCTTTCCGGTGGAATAGCACATCGCCATCGTGTCTTCTGACCACTCTTCACTCGCAGACTTTTTTCCAACATAAATATCAACCACTTTTTCTTGACCATAATATACAGCCAATGATGCACCACCTTGTTCCGCACGAGAGTCTTGTAAACGACTAAACAAATGTGCCAAATCTGCAAACTGATGGTGAACCGTACCCTTATAATTATATGTGTCAGCGTAAATTAAATCTTTTAGAATTTTCATCTTCTATCCTTGATTTATAGTTATAAAAAAGCCTAACGAATATGTTAGGCCTTGAGCATTTATTAAAGTGGTTTCACAACACCAGAAACATGAGGTTTTTGCGATTTTGCATTACGAACTAATAAATGTGTCGCTTGATCGCGCTCACCCGTTAAAAATTCAACCTCAGATGGTAAAAACATAGGCAACTTAAAATAAACATCAGCATCATAAGCATCCGGTAAACTAATACTTGCTAATGCTTTAGCCTTACTCCACATTCCATGAGCAATCGCTTGTTTAAAACCAAATGCTTTCGCTGTAACTGCATGAATATGAATGAGGTTAAAATCACCTGAAACAAGCGCATAGCGACGACCCGTATTTTCGGCGACTTTCCAATTTCCCTGTGATTTAAATTCAGGCAACTGATCTTCTTTAGCCTTTGAAGCGGATGAAATATTTGTTTTTTGACGAGAAAGATAGGTCGTTAAACCTTCCATCACCACATCATTACCTACTTTTGCAGTCGTAATAAAATCAAATTGCAAACCTTTATCATGGGGTTTTAACTCGCCAAATTTACATGATAGCGTGATGGTTTCATTCACTCCAATTTTACGGTACTGCTTAACTTGATTACGAATATGAACCAAACCCAACAATGCGAATGGGAAAGGTTCTTGTGTCATCATTTGCATCTGCAAACTTTGAGAAATGACTGCCAAGTAAGTCGATGGTACATATCCATTATTCTTATAACCACAAATTTCGTTATAAGATTTTAAATGGTCATGATCAACACGATATTCATCAACGATGTAATCCACTTGCGGAAGTGCCTTCTCGCCTTTCGGTTTTTTAAAAATTAAACCTTTAATGACTTTAGGATAAGCTAGATAAGCTTTTGGCAATTGACTAAAGTGACGTGTTTTCATGTTAAAAATTCCCATTTATCTTTATAAAAAATTTACAGTTTGCAGCTCAACAAAACGATCATAACAAATCATACGAGCAATAAAGAGAGCAATGCCTGAACATTACTCTCTTTCATTTAACAATCTATGACCACTAAAGCTTAAGCACCTAATAAACTTTGACCGCACACACGTACAATGTTTCCATTCAGCCCCGTTGAAGCAGATGAAGCAAATAATGCGATTGTTTCAGCCACATCAACTGGTTGACCACCTTGACTCATCGAATTCATACGGCGACCCGCTTCACGAATTGCGAATGGAATCGCTGCTGTCATTTGAGTTTCAATAAATCCAGGAGCAACAGCATTAATCGTTACACCATTTTTCAAAATTGGTGCTGTAAATTTCACTAAACCAATCACACCAGCTTTAGAAGCTGCGTAGTTCGTTTGACCGAGGTTACCCGCAATACCTGAAATCGAAGATACGCAAACGATGCGACCATTTTCATTGATGCCTTCATTAGACAACAAATAGTCATTCACACGCTCAATCGCCGATAAGTTAATGTTAATCACAAGATCCCAAAGCTCTGGCTTCATATTAGCAAGCGTTTTATCACGTGTAATACCGGCATTATGGACAATCACATCTAGCCCGCCTTGAGCAGCCGCTGCAGCTTTGATTTTTTCTCCAGCATCTGGTGCAGTGATATCAATCGCTAAAGTCGATCCACCAATTTCACTCGCAACACGATCAAGATCTGCTTGTTGTTGTGGTACATCTAAGCAAATGACATGAGCACCATCACGCGACAAAACATGCGCAATCGCTTCACCAATACCACGACTTGCACCTGTGACCACTGCAGTTTTGCCCGCAAGTGGTTTAGTCCAATCAACATCAACAACATTTGCTTTTGAAACACGAATGACTTGACCTGATACATACGCTGAGCGCGGAGAAAGTACAAAACGAAGTGTAGATTCAAGATTTAAAGCAGCATCTTGATCTACATAAACCAATTGTGCAGCAATACCTTTCTTAAATTCTTTACCTACAGATTTCACGAAACCTTCTAATGCACGTTGAGCAATCGCTTGTTTCACTGTAGGTGCTGATTCTGGTGTCAAGCCAACGACGACTACACGACCTGAAGTTTGAATTTGGCGAGCAATTGGATTAAAGAATTTATACAATTCAATTAACTGTTCAGAGTCCTGAATACCCGAAGCATCAAACACAACTGCTTTGAATTTCGACTCTTTATCGCCTTCATTAAACGCACCTAAGTTCAACCCTACTTTAGCTGCAGCTTGTTGTAACTCAGCATTGTTTCCCGCATAGCTGTTGGCATGAATATTACTCAGAACTTGCGCAATTTCACCATTAAAAAGACTTTTAGACGCAGAACCGAATAAAACAGCGCCTTGAACAACAGGCGTTGCTGATTCAAAGCGATCTAAGTGAATTGGAGATGGTAAACCTAAATTTTTGATGACAAATTTACCAATTGGAGATTTTGCAAAAGCTTGATATTGGTCAGTCATGAATATGATCTCTCGATAGAATAATTTTTTGAAGGATCTATGATGTAGATGAAGTTCAGTTCAAACTCTGATACTTAGTAAATTAATCGATCCCTGCGTTTCAGTTAAATAATACTTGAGTTACTCTATGTATGTCTTGACCTGAAAGCATTGCTAAATGTCATTTTAGTCAATACGACCTCTTAGCGATTATGCTAATGTAGCACTCAAGAATATCCCAAATATGCTTGGAAAAGCCTTATGAGCAAAACAACTCAAGAAAATCCAACAACTGAGAATTCTGCGAAAGCGACTGTGTCAAATACATCAAAAGCTCGTTCAAATGCGAGCAGTGGTAATGCAAACAGTGCCAACAACGCAAATACTCCAAAAGCGACTCGCCCTCGTACGTCGACGACTCGCAAAAAAACAGCAGCAACAAATAAAACTAAAGCTGAAAATCAAACTTCAGCAACTACGACTCAATCTTCCGCTGAACAGGAAAAAACTATGACTCAAAATACTGTACGCCGTGTTGCAATTATCGGTGGTAATCGTATTCCTTTCGCACGTTCTAATGGTGCTTATTTCACAGCTACAAATACGGATATGCTTACAGCAGCATTGAATGGTCTAGTTGAGCGTTTTAATCTTCAAGGTCAACGTCTGGGTGAAGTCGTTGCTGGTGCTGTACTAAAACACAGCCGTGATTTCAATATGACGCGTGAATGTGTGTTAAGCACAGAGCTTGCACCTGAGACTCCAGCTTACGATATCCAACAAGCTTGTGGTACTGGGCTTCAGGCTGCTTTCCTCGTAGCGAATAAAATTGCATTAGGTCAAATTGAGGTGGGTATTGCAGGTGGTGTAGATACCACTTCAGATGCTCCTATCGCATTTGGTGATGGATTACGTAAAGCCCTCTTAGAACTCAACGTTGCAAAAACAGGTAAAGATCGTCTTAAAGCGTTAACTAAAATTAACGTAAAAGATTTGCTAGATGCTCCTAAAAATGGTGAACCTCGTACTGGCTTATCTATGGGCGATCACCAAGCGATCACAACACTTGAGTGGGGCATTTCTCGTGAAGCTCAAGATGAACTTGCTGCATCGTCTCATCAGAAAATGGCTGCAGCTTATGAAGCAGGATTCTTTGACGATTTAATGACGCCATTCCTTGGCCTTGAGCGCGACAACAACTTACGTCCTGATTCAACTGTAGAAAAGCTCGCAAAACTTAAGCCAGCGTTTGGTAAAGGTGATGCTCGTACAATGACTGCTGGTAACTCTACTCCACTTACCGATGGTGCTTCTTGTGTATTATTAGCATCAGAAGAATGGGCTAAAGCAAATGGTCACGAAATTTTAGCGTATTTAAGTTTCTCTGAAACAGCTGCTGTAGATTTCATTGGTAAAAAAGAAGGTTTGTTAATGGCTCCTGCTTACGCAGTTCCACGTATGCTCGAGCGTGCTAATTTAAAACTTCAAGATTTTGACTACTATGAAATTCATGAAGCATTTGCATCTCAAGTTCTTTCTACATTAAAAGCTTGGGAAGATCCTAAATTCTGTAAAGAACGTCTAGGCTTAGATGCGCCTTTAGGTTCAATTGATCGTGCGAAGTTAAACGTTAAAGGCTCTTCGTTGGCTGCGGGTCACCCATTTGCCGCAACGGGTGGTCGTATTATCGCAACTGCTGCAAAAATTTTAAATGAAAAAGGTTCAGGTCGTGTACTTGTGTCGATCTGTGCTGCAGGTGGTCAAGGTGTAACGGCAATTATTGAAAAATAATTTCTATGACAACAAAAAAGCATCTCAATAGAGATGCTTTTTTATTTTGAGTTTTAGTGATTTAAAGCCTCAGGTGCATAACCCAGTTTAGCTTCGATCCCATCATAGAACCATTGAAATATAAACGTATACACCAGAATACTAAGCGTCAAAGCTAAGTCGACGATAAAAGCTTGTATGAGCGTCATATCCATCATATATGCAACAATTGGAATGGTCACTAACATCAAGCCACCTTCAAATCCTAGCGCATGCAATATACGAACTTTTACAGTACGCTTCCACTGATTGCGCGCTTCAATTTTTTCGAAATAATGATTGAAAATCATATTCCAGATCACTGAAAGTACAGCCATAATCACACCTAATGAACCTGCAATTTCCAGTGGAACTTCAAAAATAAAACTCAAAGAAATTGCGATGATCACCAATAGAATGATTTCATAGCTTATTGCGTGAATAATTCTTCTCTTTGAAAAAAACATGCGTTCACTCATCAACATTGTTATTCATGAGCGCATTTTATTTTCATAATATTGAATGATCGAGTTAGAATCTATCAAAATTTTTGAAAGAATAAACATGAATATTAATCAAGAACAATTGGTCGTTTTTAAAACGGTGATGGAAACAGGTTCTTTTTCCGCAGCCGCACGTCAGTTAGGCAAGGTCCCCTCTGCTGTCAGTATGGCGATTTCCAATTTAGAGATTGATCTGAATCTTCAACTGTTTGAAAGAGTAGGACGTGAACCACAGCCAACACTTCAAGCCAAAGTTTTGTATGAACGTACTAATCATTTATTGATTGAAATGAATCAATGGAAACAACATGCTTTTGGTTTGAGTAGCGGCATCGAAACCGAATTAAATATTGTGGTGGTATCTGAGTTACTGCATAGTAGATGGACTGATTATATTGTTTTATTAGAACAACAATTTCCTCAACTACAAATCAATATATTCAGCGCACCACAAGAAGATGCACAACAAATGATTTTAACAGGTAAAGCACATTTAGCATTGATGTTTGAGCGTGAACATATTGAGGCGAATGAACAATTTGTGGAATTAATGAAAGAAAGTTTAATTCCAGTTGCATCTGTTCATCATCCGCTGTGCCAAAATCAAAAAGTGAGCTATGAAGAAATTTTTCAAAGTCGTCAGATTGTAGTCGCTAGTCGCGATCGGAACATTAAGCCTGAATTACTCTTCTCCAAAGATGCATGGCGTACAGACAATCACCATTCTGCATGTAGATTAATTTCACAAGGACTTGGATGGGGAGTTTTACCCACTGAAATGCTTATCGAACAACCAACATTAAAGAAAAAACTTAAAGTTCTACGATTTTCAGATTTCACCCCAAAATTTGATTATTTTATCGATCTGGTTTGGAGTAAAGAGCAACCATTAGGCAAAGCTGCTCAATTTTTAATTCATCACATCAGAAATAAAAGAAAAATGTAGGAAAATAACTTGATTTAAAACTTTTGTAGCATGTTTCAAAATAATCATGTGTTATAAAGATGATATAAGTAATGAAACAAAGAATTAGATCGCAATGACTGAAACAGCTTTATCTCAATTAAAAAACTTCACTACAATTGTTGCAGACACAGGTGACTTAAACGCTATAAAAAAATTTAAGCCATTGGATGCTACCACTAACCCTTCACTCATCACGGCAGCAGCTTCATTCCCTGAAAACAAAGAACTGATTGAAGCTGCATTTGATCAAGCAAAGTCAGAGGGTTATCAGTCAGATGAGTTAATCGATAGAACAATTGATATCCTGACTGTCAAATTAGGTGTGGAAATTCTAAAAGTAGTTAAAGGTCGAGTATCAACGGAAGTTGATGCAGCACTTTCATACGATACAGCCGCGACAATTGCTAAAGCTAAAGAATTACTCGCACTCTATGCGACTTATGGTGTTGATCAAAACCGAATTTTAATTAAAATCGCCTCAACATGGGAAGGTATTCAAGCTGCTAAGGTTCTTGAAGCAGAAGGCATTCATTGCAACTTAACTTTGTTGTTTGGTTTACATCAAGCAAAAGCATGTGCGGATGCTCAGGTCACGTTAATTTCACCATTTGTAGGACGTATTCTCGATTGGTATAAAAAAGCTGAAAATGTGGATCACTATCCAATTGAACAAGATCCTGGTGTGCAATCCGTTAAACATATTTACGAGTTCTACAAACAAAATCAGGTGAAAACTGAAGTTATGGGTGCAAGCTTTCGTAGCGTAGAACAGGTTCTTGGACTTGCTGGATGCGATCTCTTAACTGTATCACCAAATTTACTTGATGAGTTGGCTCAAGATCATCGCCAAGTTGAAGTTCAGTTAAATGCAAATGCACACAGCTCAAATATCGAATCGCTTAGTCCAATCACTGAAATAGATTTTAAAGCGCAAATTCAGAAAGATCTTATGGCATCGCAATTATTGCAAGGCGGTATTGATGGCTTTATTAAGGCAAGAGATCAACTCAGCTCTCTGTTAAAACAATCATTTGGCATAGATGCTGATATTAAAGCTTAATTGCACCTATCCATCATTCTTTCAATCGAGCTCTTAGGAGCTCGATTATTTTTAAGAGATAAATGAGTGTTTGGTATAACTGATCTTCCAACCTATTTAATAGGTACATTACTTATTATTTTATTACCTGGACCTAACTCTCTCTATGTCATGTCTATTGCGACTCGCTTTGGCATAAAAGTGGGCTATCAAGGTGCTTTCGGTATTTTGTGTGGAGATAGCATCCTTATTTTGCTAACTGTCTTAGGTGCCGCAACATTATTGCATCAATTTCCCTGGATTTTTTTCGCCCTAAAAATTATTGGTGCTTTATATCTTAGTTATTTAGGTATCCGCTTAATATATGCAGCCTATTTAACTTGGAAACGTCCAAGTAAAGATCAAGCTAATGTTTCTATTGAACAAAAACAAGAAAAATTTCATCCTTTTCGTACCGCATTACTCATCAGTCTAATTAACCCAAAGGCAATACTGTTCTTTTTATCTTTTTTTGTTCAATTTGTAGATCCAGCTTATCCTTATCCAGCCCAAAGCTTTTTAATGCTTGCTGTAATTTTACAATTGATGAGTATAGCTTACTTAAGTATGTTGATCTTCACAGGTATCAAAATTTCAAATTACTTCAACACGCATTATAAAGTAGCTGCTGCTTCTGTTGCCGCTATTGGTATTTTATTTGGATTGTTCGGGATCAAACTTGCGACATCAACAATGTAATCTTAAGATCACAGACTCATTAGGGAAATAATATAAAAATGCTCATAAACGTGATAACAAGAATAAAAAAAGATTTTAGTCTACCTGCTGCTTTCGCTGGCTTTATTACATTTTTAATTGGCATTAGCGTCTCATCCGTACTGGTTATTCAAGCTGGACAAGTATTAGGTGCAAATCAAGCACAGATTAGCTCATGGTTTTGGGCACTGGGTTTGAGTATAGGA
Source organism: Acinetobacter sp. 24-47-66 (assembly GCF_056779755.1). Lineage (NCBI taxonomy): Bacteria > Pseudomonadati > Pseudomonadota > Gammaproteobacteria > Moraxellales > Moraxellaceae > Acinetobacter > Acinetobacter sp. 24-47-66. Next base: position 88,730 of record NZ_JBWYIL010000008.1, on the reverse strand, counting down.
TTATCAGGACTGATCTTAAGCTGGAAGTTTAAATATCCAGTTGCGACATCATGGTCGACAGCAGGATTAGCACTGATTATCGCTACAGGATCAGGTTACAGTTTGAATGAGGCGATTGGGGCGTTTCTAATATGCGGAATTATGACTGCTGTAATGGGCTATTTTGGAATATTTCAAAGAATTCTTGAGTTTTTACCACAATCACTTACAAGCGCCATGTTAGCTGGAGTGTTGTTAAAATTTGGCATTACATTATTTACGGTCATGCAAGACCAATTAATTTATGTTTTAATCTTGATCAGTACATATTTTATAAGTAAAAAAACATTACCACGTCACTCCATTGTAATTACATTGTTAGCTTGCATTATCGTCACACCTTTTTTCTTTGAATATACAGCAACCAAAATTCATTACGGAATGACGTACCCAGTATGGACTCAGCCTGAATTTCACTGGTCGAGTATTTTGGGTTTAGCTATCCCCCTCTTGATTATCAATATGGCTTCGCAATATTTACCTGGTTTAGCAATGATCAGATCCTATGGTTACCAACCTCATGTGAACCAATTAGTGAGTTGGACAGGAATTGCTCAAGCAATATTCGCACCGTTCGGGGCATTTTCAACCAATATCGCAGCAATTAGTGCAGCTGTGAGCCTAGATGAACAAGCTCATCAAGACCCTGCTAAACGCTATATTGCAGGTATGGCTTGTGGTATGTTCTATATTTTTATGGGCATTTTCGCAGCAACACTAACGGGATTGTTACTGTCATTCCCTAAAGAAATGATTACCACTTTAGCGGCGATCGCGCTTTTTGCTACGATTGGGCATAATATCAGTATCGCATTTAAAGAACATTTAGATCGTGATGCTGCTTTAATCACTTTTTTAATGTCTGCATCTGGAGTTCAGTTTTTGGGCATTGGATCTGCTTTTTGGGGTTTGGTTATTGGATTTATTATTTATCATTTGATGCGTATACAAATTAAAAAGCCTATTTAAAAAAATAGGCTTTTGGGAATTAAATTACAGGATATTCACCCGTACCTTCAGGCCAAGGTGTCAATAATTCATATCCTTCATCAGTAACAGCAACCATATGTTCCCATTGTGCAGACCAAGATTTATCTGCTGTAACTACTGTCCATCCGTCTTTTAATTCTTTAACTTTGGCTTTGCCTGCATTCACCATAGGCTCAATGGTAAACACCATTCCTTTTCTTAATACTAATCCCTGACCAGGCTGTCCGTAATGCAATACATTCGGTTGCTCATGGTAGGTTTTTCCAATACCGTGACCACAATATTCACGTACAATCGTATAACCTTCGCGTTGCGCAACTTGTTGAATAGCATGCCCCACGTCACCAAGTGTCGCACCAGGTTTAACCGTTTTAATACCTGCAAGCATCGCTTCATAAGTCGTATCGACTAATTTTTTTGCTTCAGGTTTAATTGTACCTACATAGTACATTCGACTGGTATCACCAAAATAACCATCCTTGATGATTGCAACATCAATATTAATGATGTCTCCATCCTCTAAGATAATATTGGAAGCAGGGATACCATGACATACAACTTCATTTTTCGAAATACAGGTTGTTTTTGTATATCCGTAATAACCGACATTTGCTGGCGTCACCTTGAGTGTATTGACGATGTAATCATTACAGATATCATCAAGATACTCAGTACTCACACCTGGCTTCACATAATCACCAATCATCGCTAGCACTTGTGCCGCAAGCCGACCCGATATTCTTAGTTTTTCAATATCTTGTTCAGTTTTAATGGTGACAGCTGTTGCCTTCATGATGAACCCCTTTTTAATTCAGGATTCATTATAGGACTTTCATTTCTCGATCACAAACGCTATAGATTGCCTGTAACTTAATCATTTTCGACTATTATTTAACCATTCAGTACATTATTTTATTTTGCGAATCTAGGTTTACGCTCTGATTGATTTCAATTCAATAAATAAATTTATTTTATTAGTTTTATAAATACATAGACTTAATTTAACTCATAATTTCCCGTCCAATAAAATTATTCGCTTCTTGCTTTTTTACTATTCCATTCGATGGATAACCACCCTCCCTATTTACTGACATTTGCTCTAAAATCGCTTTCTTTTTTCTTGAACCGATCTCCCTTATGACCAATTTGCGTACACGGGACATTATTGCCTTAGGTTTTATGACCTTTGCACTATTTATCGGTGCAGGCAATATTATCTTCCCACCTATTGTTGCTCAACAAGCGGGTGAACATGTTTGGTTAGCTGCTTTTGGCTTCTTAATTACTGCTGTTGGCCTTCCTGTTATCACGATCATTGCGCTATCGCGTGTTGAAGGCTCTATTCAACTTTTAAGCTCTCCACTGGGTAAGATTGCAAGTTTAATCTTAACCGTAGCATGCTATCTTGCTGTTGGACCACTTTTCGCGACACCTCGGACAGCTACAGTTTCTTTTGAAATTGGTTTTTCGAGTTATTTTGGCACGTCTTCATCGACCTTGTTGATCTACAGTGCAATTTATTTTGCATTTGTAACGTTAATCTCACTTTATCCGAATAAAATTTTGGATACTGTCGGCTATGTTTTATCTCCACTCAAAATTCTCTCTTTGATCATTTTAGGTGGTAGTGCCTTTTTAGTTTCTGCAGATTATATCCCTGCACCTATTGGAAACTATATCAATAGTCCTGTTTCAGAAGGTTTTGTTAATGGTTATTTAACCATGGACACTTTAGGAGCTTTAGTATTTGGTATTGTCATTATTAATGCGATACGTTCACGTGGTGTAACTGATCAAAAGTTAATTACCAAATATGCAGTGATCGCAAGTTTAATTTCAGGTATTGGCCTTACACTGGTTTACATTAGCCTATTTAAACTTGGACTGAGTAGTCACGAGGCTGCACCTAACGCTGCAAATGGTGCCATTATTCTCCATGGCTATGTTCAGCATGCCTTTGGTGACTTTGGCTCATATTTTCTAGGGGCGATGATTTTTATCGCATGCATGGTTACGGCAATTGGTTTGACTTGTGCATGTGCAGAATATTTCTCACAAATCACGAAGATTACTTACAAAAAATGGGTTTTCATTCTTGTTGGTTTCTCATTTGTCATTTCCAACTTAGGTTTAACCAAGTTAATCGCCTTCTCTGTACCTGTATTAAGTGCAATCTACCCACCAGCGATTGTGGTGATCATGATGGGATTTATGTGGAAGTTCTTTAATTCCGCTCTACGCGTCATTGCGCCTGTTACAGCGGTTGCTTTCATATTCGGTATTATTGATGGACTTAAGGTTGCAGAATTAGATCATTTCTTGCCAGCATTTATGAACAATCTACCATTGGCTGAACAAAATTTAGCATGGTTGATCCCTTCTTTAGTTGTATTTGTCATTGTCTACACACTGGATAGACTGAAGAAGTAAATTCAGGTGATTTATCAATAAATATTGTTTTACCCAAGCCGTATTTGTTCTGTAATCAATAATTGTCTCGTTTATCCAACAGACTATTATTGCTTACCCACCTTAACTTTGACCTCATCAGTCAGATTTGGAATGACTTTTGCTACTATTTATTTGTTTTGCAAGATGCTAAAAAGTAAATAGATTAAAGAATTACAAGAAACTCTATTCATCTCATCACGATTTATCGAAATAATTCTAGCACTTAGCTCACGCAGTATCTTAATTTCAAATATTTCGACTTTTGTCATATTAATGTCATAATTTATTTACATAATAGAGTGTTAAAAACTTGCTTTATTCTTCAATCCCCTGTACAAGTATGTAAACAAAGTCGACTAAATCATTCAGATTTGTCATGAATTATCAGGAGGGATGGAGATGTTATCATTACATTTCAACAAGCAAGTCTTCATTAATACTCTTAAAGCGAACAACAATGCTGTCGTTTTTTTAAGCACAATGTTTGCTCTCATGCTGACACTTGTTGTGCAAGGTACAATTCAAGGCACGTTGAAGCTTGAATATTTTGCTTATGCACTTGCTGCGACGCTAGCATTTTACGTGTGGGCCTTTATTGACACGAAATATCGTACTCAAAAGCTTTCTGATCAAGAAGCACATTTAGACTAAGAGATGGATGCCAAAGCATCCATCTTAAAGTCAATGTCATCATTCAAATCACACTATTAAAATAACAAATTTTTCAATTCAGCTCTTCTACTTATTTACTTAGAATAACCCAATATACAAACCATAAAGCAAACCTAAGGTCGCCCCAACCTCACCTACGACCAATAGTACCATCGCACCTCTCATGAGCAATTTTGGTAATTCAATACGCCCTAATTGATGTGGTTCTTTGAACTGATTTGTCGTATCTTTCAATAAGCCATGCAAAATATAGCTTATAATTGAAAATGCAAAAAAGAAAATATTAATCAAAATAAAGAGCAAATTAATTGATTCATTCAACGCTGAAAAATATGCCATTACAGCTAGAATTAAAGTTGCAGGTGCATATAGCAAACTACTTCTATGCGCAATATCAACATAATAATGTGCTCGAGCTTGTTTAGATAAGCTGATTTGCACATACTTCCAAACACCAGTAAGCATACCGGTCAATAAAAAAATACCACTAAAAAAAATAGCAAGTCTTACCGATAATTCCATTTGATCAATCATGTTCCTACATTCCTTCGCTATAAAAAAGATTGCAATATGTTTAGCATCTTATCTCATATTTCGTATTATGACTTGGCTACCTCCATACCATATATAAAAATTTAAGCCAAAAAAAGCTCCATTAAGGAGCTTTTTTATTAAACTTTAAAGCGTGATTTTAACGGTTTTAATTCGATTATCTTCCATTTCTAGAATTTCGAAATTAACCCCTTGGTGTTCAATCACCATACCAACGTCAACCGCCCCACTCGTTTTATCTAAAATCAATCCTGCAACACTGAAATAACCCGAGTCTTCTTGCACCAGATCCAAATCTAATATATCGAGCGCCAGCTCTAATTGATATAAATCTAACATACCAGACGCCTTCCAAGTGGTATCATCGATTTTAACCAATTCAAGCTGTTCATCAGCATCTGGGAATTCACCAGCAATTGCTTCAAAAACATCTAATGGTGAGATTAAGCCTTGAATATTGCCATATTCATTTGTAACAAGTACCAATGAACCTTTAGAAGTTCTTAATGTATTAATTGCATCAATCACTTTCATTTTTTCATAAATGAAAATAGGACGGACACGTTTCATCAAATCTTTCAGTTGATCTGGATCATCTAATGCATCAATCAATTCTTTTGCACGTACAATCGTGATGACTTTATCCAATTGTCCACGACAAACTGGGAAAAGACTATGAGGTACAGCTAATACCTGTTCACGAATTGCTTCGGCATCGTCCTCAATATTTACCCAAGAAATTTGATTTCGAGGTGTCATAATTGAAGCAACTGAACGTTCAGCAAGTGATAGCACACCACCAACCATATAACGTTCTTCATCACCAAAAGCTTGTTGAATTTCTTCAACTTCTTTGGATGTTGCAATATCGGCATCCAATTTACTGCCCATCAATTTCAAAATTGAATCTGCAGTTCGATGACGTAATGGGATCTTCGCTTGATTTTTTTCAAGATTACGATTCGAAAATTGATTGAATGCTTCAATTAGAATTGCAACACCAATACCTGAATAAATATAACCTTTAGGGATATGGAATCCAAAACCTTCAGCGATTAAACTTACACCGATCAATAACAAGAAACTTAAACAAAGGATAACCACCGTAGGATGGCGGTTAACAAACGTAGTTAACGGTTTTGATGCAATTAACATGACAACCATAGCCACAATCATCGCAGCCATCATCACGTAAATATTATCTACCATACCAATCGCAGTAATCACTGAGTCGAGTGAAAATACCGCATCAAGCACGACGATCTGAGCCACAACTGCAGCAAAACCAGCGTATACGACATTGTTATTCGTTTTAATCTCGGGTTTACCCTCCATTTTTTCATGGAGTTCATTGACAGCCTTATACACAAGGAATAGACCACCAAACAGTAATATCAAATCTCGACCTGAGAATGTTTTTCCAAAAATTTCAATCAATGGTTGAGTTAAAGTCACTAACCACGAGATCGCAAAAAGCAGACCTAGACGCATTAATAATGCGAGGGATAAACCGATTACACGGGCTTTATCACGTTGTTCTGGAGGAAGTTTTTCTGCAAGTATCGCAATAAATACTAAGTTATCAATACCTAAAACGATTTCAAGAATGATAAGGGTAATTAACCCTATCCAAATGCCAGGATCCAATAAAAATTCCATATTAGATCTCCTGGTTCTTATTATTTAAGATAATGTAAGAAGCTAAATTAGGCCAACACGGCGACGGGTCCATATATAAAGTTACCTTTTCAGAAATGATGAAACTATTATGCATAAGAATTTTATTTTGTAATTACTTTTTTTATGTTCAAAACAATTTTTTATGTAAATTTAGATCATATCTTTGGTCCTAATTGCCATCCTTGAATAGTCTTTGACATTTTCGACACAAAAAAAAATATCAGTGCCAAGTTATAGTTCCTCTATTTTTCAATAGAATTTGGTCAGCGTGGAATTGACATAAAGATATAATCACGAAGATCAGAAGAGCTGTATTTTTAGAATCTTCTGTTTTGATATATATAAAGATATTTAAAGATCATTGAAATATGTTTTATAAAACTGAAGCCTATAGGTATCATGCCTTTTGTCTGATTTAAAGTAAGCGCTTGAACATAAGTTGATTATTTGAACAAAGTTCTTTTAATATAGGTTATGCTTCATGTAATATTTAAATCAATAAAAACAATTAAGTTACACTGACAAGGACGTAGCGATGTCAAAAAAATATGCAAAATTTTTACCTTCATCTGAAAATTTTGAACTCGAAAATTTTCCATTCTATTGGATCACTCAAGTCCATTCTCAGTATGTACTGAATGTTGACCATGTGCTCAAAAAGTATGGCGTTGATAATTCTCGTCGACGTTTGCTTGTCGCATTGTCTACTAAGCCAGATGCAAGTGTTTCAGAACTCTCTGACATGATTGTGTCAAAAATGTCGACGACTACAAAAATCGTTTACCGTTTAAAAGATGAAGGAATGGTTGACACTTACTCGTGTGAAAACGATGCCCGTATTACGCGTGTGGTACTAACACCAAAAGGTTTGGAAATGACAAAAAAAATTAATGACCTGATGAGTGTGGTTCTTGAACAAACATTTGAGGGATTAACCCCACTTCAAATTGAAAAACTAATGGAAAGCTTAAAGCATATTTTCAAAAATTTAGCGCACTAATATCACTAAACTTTAGATTAAAGCCCATCATCAAACATATTGAGTTGGGCTGTATTGTTCTGCCGAGGTTTTGGACAGTAAAAACATTCAAATTCCTCTACTCGAAAGCCTTCTACAAAGTTCTGAATTTCGGGGGATTTTAAACTCAACCACTGATCTAATTTATGGTGCGGAATAACAATTACTGACCGTTTAACATCTCCAGGCTCATGAAATTCCCTCATCATTTCGTGATGAATAGCATCCATGGTAATCATCGTTGCTGAGCGATAAATGCTTTGATCAATTTTCGTGATTTCATACAACGCTGCGATAAAAAATGCCTGACCATCTTTTCTTCTCACACCCCATCGTTGCGGTCGTCCATTAATATATTTTGCTTCATAAAACTCAGTGACTGGAATTACACCAAATTTACATTTTTCAAATGCTTCTTGAAAACTTATTTTTTCGCTTAATGTTTCATTGCGTGCATTATAGGTTTTCTTCGCTATTTCTGTATCAGTTGCCCATTTTGGTATAAAACCAAAATTAACTAACCTCCACTCGTAGCCATGATTAGATTTAAATAACAACGGGGTTTCGTAGCTTGGATAAACCTCTTCCACATATTCAAATGGAATATGTGGAAGTTCTAATGCTTGGATTTGATGCGCTTGTATTGGCTTAAAGTTGGCACACATAGCATAATTTTCAATACTATAAAAAACTTAGGCTATTATAGCCGATCCAATTCAGTTCATTATGATGATATTGGTACTGTCATCCAGTGTGTACGCGTGAATTCATCCATAATCCAATGCCCATTAAAGCGCCCTAATCCAGAGTTCTTTTCTCCACCGAATGGTGCATTAGCATGGTCCGCGACACTTATACCATTAATATGTGTCATTCCAATATCGAGTTTTGAAGCGATTTCTACTCCGCGCTCAATATCAGATGTACATACAGCACCAGATAAACCAAACGGTGTGTCATTGGCGATTTGAATTGCATGTGCCTCATCATCTGCTCTGATGATCGGCAGAATTGGTCCGAAGCTTTCCTCTTGAGCAATTGCATATGTCGGCAACACATCGATAAACACATGAGGTGAAACCAAATTATTTTCAATACCCCCAGCATAGACCAACTTAGCACCTTCTATTTGAGCCTGATCAATGATTCGTTGATGCTGCTTCACTTGTGTATTATTGATAATAGGCCCTATGAGCGTCTCATCAAGATTAGGATCACCCACAGGAATATCTTTTACTTTGTTTAAAAGCTTTTCAACATATTCATTGTGAATCGATTGATCTACGATGACACGATTAGTGCTCATACAGATTTGGCCTTGGTGAAGGAAGCGCCCCTTGATCGTCAAATCGACTGCCAAATCTAAATCTGCATCTTTAAGAATTAATAATGGCGCATTCCCCCCAAGCTCTAAAGCAAGTCGTTTGATTCTAGAGCTCGCCATCGCTTTAGCACCAACATTTTGTCCTACTTCTGTAGAACCAGTGAATGAAATCATCTTCGGAATAGGATGCTCGACAAAATAATCCCCTATTTCACTACCACTACCCACAATGACATTCAATACACCAGCGGGCACACCCGCCTCTTCAAACAATTTCCCTAATAATGTTCCACCTGTAACAGGTGTATCACTCGCAGGTTTAAGTACCACTGTATTTCCACATGCGATTGCGCAAACAACCGATCGCATTGACAAATGAAATGGAAAATTCCAAGGGCTAATAACAGCAATAACACCCAACGCTTTGCGTTGATAAAAACTTTTTCTCACAGGATCTTTACTTTCTAGCTGAACAGTTTGGATTTGATCAGGAAAAGCGAGTGATTCTGAGATAATACCAAGCGCAGCACCCACTTCAATATTTGCTTTGAGACGCGTACTTCCAGACTCGGTAATCAGCCAATCTATAATTTCGTCTTTACGTAATTGTATGATGTCATGCAGCTTCTGAATGATTTTCTTGCGATCTACAGCAGAGGTAATTAAGCCAAGATCAAATGCTTGTTGTGCTGCAGAAAAAGCGAGATCAACATCAGACTGATTCGCCGCTTGAATTTGGTGTATTTCTTTTAAATCAAATGGATTTAAATTTTGTATGACACGCTTTGAAGAGCCTTTTAACCAAGAACCGTTAATAAACTGTTGATTTAAATTTGAATATTGCGTCATTTTATGTCCCTCTACATGCCACTTTTTACCCAATGGTCAACTATTTTACACAATCGTAAAAAAAGCCTCCGGAGAGGCTTTTTTATTTTAATTAGTCACCAGTGTAACCTTTAAGCTTCAAGCGGTAAGCATGAAGTAATGGTTCTGTATAACCTGATGGTTGTTCAGCACCTTTAAACACTAAATCATATGCTGCTTGGTAAGCATAACCGTCAAACCCAGGCGCCATTGGTGTGTACGCTGGATCGTTCGCATTTTGCTCATCTACAATTTTAGCCATACGTTGCATTACTTCTTCAACTTGCTCTTTAGTCACGATACCGTGACGTAACCAGTTAGCAACGTGTTGAGATGAAATACGTAAAGTTGCACGGTCTTCCATCAAACCAACGTTGTTGATGTCTGGAACTTTAGAACAACCAACACCCAAATCAACCCAACGAACAACATAACCAAGAATACCCTGAAGGTTATTTTCTAACTCTTTGGTTTTCTCTTCATCAGTCCAATTCGTATCAGTCGCTAATGGTGGAGTTAATAAATCATCTAAAGGTAATGCTTCAGTTTTTAACAACTCTTGTTGACGCGCTGAAACATTACATTGGTGATAGTGAATCGCATGAATTACAGCACCAGATGGTGATGGAACCCAAGCACAGCTCGCACCAGCTTCAGGATGCTCAATTTTAGTTTTATACATATCTAAAAGCATATCTGGTTTAGGCCACATACCTTTACCAATTTGTGCTTTGCCACGTAAGCCTGCTTGTAAACCAACCATCACGTTACGGTTTTCATATGCAGGGAACCAAATTTGAGATTTAACTTCACCCTTACGAACGAATGGACCTGCTTCCATAAATGTATGGATTTCGTCACCTGTACGGTCCATGAATCCTGTGTTAATGAAGATGGTACGATCTTTCGCTTGAGCAATACAGTTTTTCAAGTTTACAGAAGTACGGCGCTCTTCATCCATGATCCCGATTTTAAGCGTTTTTGCTGGCAAACCTAGAGCTTGTTCTGCACGCTCAAATAGTTCAACTGCAAATGCAACCTCTTCAGGGCCATGCATCTTAGGTTTAACGATATACATAGAACCTTTACGAGAGTTCTTGATTTCATTTTGACCTTTGATGTCAGCAAACGTTAATAACGGTGTGATCAATGCATCCATGATACCTTCATAGATTTCTTGACCATCCACTAGGATCGCCGGGTTCGTCATCAAATGACCAACGTTACGAAGAAGCATCAATGAACGACCGTGTAAAGTTGTTTCGCCACCGATCAGATTCTTGTGAGTACGGTCTTTGTTTAAAGCACGAGTAATGGTTTTACCATTTTTCTCGATTTTCTCTTCCAAAGTACCCTTCATCAAACCTAACCAGTTACGGTAGCCTTCAACTTTTTCTTCAGCATCAACCGCAGCAATTGAGTCTTCCAAATCTTGGATCGTTGTTACCGCAGATTCTAAAACAAGATCTTTTACGCCAGCAGCATCCGTTTGACCAATTGGGCTTGTCGCATCGATTTCAATGATGACATGCAAACCATTATTTAATAAAACGATTTCTGTCGGCGCAGACTCTTCACCATTAAAACCTACAAATTGAGCTTCTTTAGCCAAATTCGTTGTGCTGCCATCTTTAAGCGTTACCACTAATTTTTTTGCTTCAACAGCGTATTTCGTAGCATCCGCATGTGATCCATTTGCTAAAGGGAAAGTTTCATTTAAGAAATTTTTAGCAAAAGCGATAACTTTTTCGCCACGAACAGGGTTATACCCCTTACCTTTTTCCGCACCGCCTTCTTCCGAGATAACATCGAAACCATACAATGCGTCATATAAAGAGCCCCAACGAGCATTTGCCGCGTTCAAGCAGTAACGTGCATTACGTACAGGCACAACCAATTGTGCACCCGCCAATAGTGCGATTTCTTCATCTACATTTTCAGTTGTAATTTGAAAATCTTCTACTTCTGGTAATAAGTAGCCAATTTCTGTCAGGAAAGCTTTGTAAGCTCCTAATTCAAATTTATTATTGCGGTGCCATTCATCAATTTTCGCTTGAATGTCATCACGCTTAGCCAAGAGTGCTTTATTTTTTGGGCTAAGATCAACAACGACTTGTTCAAAGTTTTTCCAGTAAGTTTCACTGTCTAAACCAGAACCTGGTAGTGCTTCATTTTCGATGAAATCGTAGAGTTCTTTAGCAATCGCTAACTTGCCTTTCTGAATACGTGCAGTCATTGTCTTTCCTGATATTGCTACTTTTTATACAAGAGAATCTAGTATACCCATTTATAAATTGCTGAATAGTAATATCACATTGCTAAATAGTGATCATTTATTATAGACACCAATCAGATGAGACTTTTGATCTATTACTTATTGAGTCGTTTTAATTCAACAATCTAATTACAGTGTATAAAGTTTTATAAAGGTAGAAATTAGACTTAAGTGCCAATTTCCATCAAATCTGATTTAATTTAAACCAATATGTCTATTTTCTCTACGCTTTTAAGCGACGATTTCAAATTTATTCCACTCCAAATAAAAAAACCCAAACATCATCTGTTTGGGTTCATTTTTGAATTCTCACATTTATTCAGCAGGCATATCAATTTGTCGATGTGCAGATTGTAAATAGTCATCTGATTGCATTTCGAGTAAGCGTGAACGTGTGCGTTCGATTTCAAACGCTAATTTTTCGCCACTATATATATCAATGATACTGGCATGTGAAGTTAGTAATAATTTAACACCACGATCATAGAACTCATCGACTAAATAAATGAATCGGCGTGTTCCTTCTGATAAATAATCATTCAGATCGGGAACATTACTGACTAGGACAGTGTTATAAGTATTCGCAATTTCGATAAAGTCCGCAGGACTTCGTGGCTTCATACAGAGTTCAGAAAACTCACACCACAATACATCTTCAGTATGACCAATCGTATCGACATTACGTCCATTAATGATGATCGGTTCTTCACTGACATTTTGAGCACTGGTTAATGCTGAAAAACGTTGTGCCATCCATACCTGATTATCATGGCTTAAAGGTGACTTGAACAATTGCGCTTGTTTCAGTACACGCAAACGATAGTCAACACCTGCATCCACATTCAAAATAACACAATTCTTTTTTACCATTTCAATCGTTGGAATAAAGCGGTCGCGATGAATGCCGTTCTTGTATAAACCATCTGGTGCAATGTTTGATGTCGCAACAAGTGTAATTCCACGAACAAATAGCTTTTGGAATAAATCACTTAAAATCATCGCATCAGTGACATTTGATACAAAGAATTCATCAAAACAAATCACAACCGCATCTTTGTAAATTTGATCAGCAACGATGTCGAGTGGATTTTGTTGTCCTGAGTTTTTATTTAATTCTTTATGCACATATTGCATAAAATGATGGAAATGCATACGCGTCTTACGACGGAATGGTATCGCATCATAAAACTGGTCCATCAACCAAGTTTTTCCACGCCCAACACCACCCCACATATAAACACCCTTAGGGGCTGTTTGACGGCGAAAACGTCGAAACGCTTTTTTAGAAGCTTTATATCGTAAGATCAGTTCTTCCCAAACACGATTAAGTTCATGTACTGCTTGAGCTTGAGCATCATCAGGCATAAATTGTCCTGACGAAATTGCGTGAGCATAACGTTCTGCAGGTGATTGCGGAGTGTGACTTAAACTATTTTGCGAAGAATGAGAATGGAACATAGATATTGATTACTTTTTTAGGCCGTCGGAAGTATAACGAATATTTAAAAAAATGATAAATAACACTTTGGCATATACCATTTGAGCATACATGCTGAGGTTATTTCCCATACTGTCGTGGACTTTGTCCAAACCATCTTTTAAAAGCATGGTTAAATGCTGCAGGTTCTGAATATCCAAGCATTTCAGCTATTACTTCGATCGAATACTCTTTGTACTCAATCAATCGAAGCGCTTTCTCTCGAATGAGTTGCTCCCGTATTTGCTTATAGCTTGTATCCAGTTGGTTAAGCTGATGTCGCAAAGTACGCTCTGGAATATTCAATGCTTGAGCTGTTTCTGCCATTGTTGGAATCTGACCCGTTTGTAAATCCAAATAATCGTGAATTCTTTGAATTAACTGGTGTTGATTCAATTGTTGTGCATTTAATCTTTCGATTTCAGCATTACATCTTTGTTGATGGACATTAAATGTGATTTGATCAGCTGAAGGCAACTTCAATTCTAAAATTTCTGCATCAAAAATCAGTCGAAATTTGTCTTGTTCAAACCGAACTTGTTCACCGAAATAATTCAAATACTTGTTCAAAAAAATGGATTCTTTCGGTCGTGAAAACGGCAATTCAATCTGCACTTCAGGAAAAGGCAATCCTATCATTTTGTAGATATCTTGCACGAATTTAACCGTACCTGAAATTTCACATTGTGCCCTGAACTCATCAACTTCACTTTGTAAATTGAGAGGTTCATAACATAAAGCCGCATAGACACTCGTCTGCTCTAAAGTAAGTCTACCCGACAAATGTGTAAGCGCTTGATAGCGTATTCCATTTGTGAGAGCCGCACCAACATTCGGGCTTGTGACCAACAGCATAAGAAGCGGACCATAGCCTGCGAGCGCATAATGTTGACCAACATCTAAACCAAGCAGCGGGTTGATCCCTTTAGCAATAACTCTTTGAATGATTTGTTCTAATTCAGGTTGAATCGTTGAACTCGGATCTAAGGCATCCGCCTTTAAACCGACAGCTTCCAATCTTTCGTCCACATTTATTCCGACTTGTCGCATACCCTGTATGAGATACAACAAACCGAGAATCGACCTTTTCATAAATCAGAATTTTAAAATTAAAGTTGCATATGTTTTACCCTAAAAAAAAGGGAAAGAATATTGCCGAAAATATCAATATTAAATGTCAATGAAATCATGTCAGTTTCAGTCCAGACTGATTATGATAGCTTCAAATAATATAAACGAGTATTAAAATGGAAGTTACATCAAATCAGCTAGATACAAATTCAGTCGACTTAACTGAAACGCAATTCATCAAGAAAAATACTAAAATTGCGATTATCGGCGCCGGATTTGGAGGATTAGCCACAGCGATTCAACTTCTTAAACGCGGTATCAAAGATTTTGTTATTCTTGAAAAAGCTACAGATGTAGGTGGTACTTGGCGCGAAAATCAATATCCGGGTGCTGCATGTGATGTGCAGTCTCATATGTATTCATTATCTTTTGCACCCAAATCTGATTGGACAAAACGATATGCTGAAGCACCTGAAATTTTCCAATATATTCAAGATCTTATTCAAGAATATGATTTAAAAAAATTTATTCAATTTGATACCGAAGTCATTTCGACACGCTTCGATGAGCAAGCTCATGGGTGGGAAATCTCCATCAAGAATCAAAGTGCTCTACACTGTCAATTCCTTATTTTTGCCTCTGGTCCATTGCATATTCCTCAAATTCCAAAGATTAAAGGAATCGAAAAATTTAAAGGCGAAGTATTCCACTCCTCATCTTGGAATCATGCTTATGACCTGAATGGTAAACGTGTAGCCAGTATCGGTACAGGTGGAAGTGCAATTCAATATATTCCTGAGATTGCACCAAAAACCAAACAGTTATACGTGTTTCAAAGAACTGCTGCATGGGTAATACCACGCGATGAACGTGCTTATAATGCTTTAGACAAAAAACTATTTGCCCAATACGACTGGTTTAGAAAATTGCATCGAGCGCGCTTGTATTGGTCAAATGAATCACGCGTAGTTCCGATTGTAAAACCTCAAATGATGCGACTGGGTCAAAAACTTGCAGAAGCTTTTATTCGCTTCCAAATCAAAGATAAAGAAATAGCAAAAAAATTGACACCAGATTACACCATGGGGTGTAAAAGAATTTTGGTATCAAATCGATATTTTCCAACATTTAATCGCAAGAATGTAGAGCTCGTGACGGACAGCATTCAAGAAATTACTGAAAATGCGATTGTTACCAAAGATGGTCAAGTACGAGAAATAGATTGCTTAATTTACGGTACTGGTTTTATTACTGATCCACGAATTTATTTAAAAGATTTTAAATGTTATGGTGAAAATGGTATTGAGTTGAAAGAAGCATGGAAAGAGGGTGCTGAAAGCTACTATGGAATTTCTACCAAAGGATTTCCAAATCTCTTTCAACTTTTAGGCCCGAATACTGTTTTAGGTCATAACTCTGTAATTTTTATGATCGAATCTCAAGTGAATTACATTCTACAACTGATTGAAGCTGTAGAAAAATCCAAAACCAAAGCAATCGTGGTCAAAGATGTAGTCCAAGAAGAATTCAACCGTAAAATCCAAGAAAAATTTGCAGGCACAGTTTGGCAATCTGGCTGTGTGAGTTGGTATCAGCAAGAAGGCGGAAAGAATTTTTCACTTTGGCCGAGTTATACATGGAAGTATTGGCTAGAAACCAAAAATGCAAATCTAGCCGATTATCGTTTCTTAAATTAAATGAATAAAAAAATCAGCTCAATTGAGCTGATTTTTTTTACTGAGCCAGCGCTTTTTGAATATCATCTTCAATGCTTTCTGGTTTAGTTGTAGGTGCATATCGATTAAGCACTTTGCCATCTTTTCCAATCAAAAATTTGGTAAAGTTCCACTTAATTCCACTTCCTAAAATGCCTTTGCTGTTGTTGGTGAGATACCGAAAAATCACATGGGCTTCAGGACCTTTTACATCCACTTTAGCGAACATCGGAAAGGATACACCGTAATTTCTCTGGCAAAAACTACCAATTTCTTCATGCGTACCCGGATCTTGCCCACCAAATTGATTACACGGAAATCCTAACACCTCAAAACCTTGATCTTTATACTTTTCATACAGCGCTTCCAACCCTGCAAATTGTGGCGTAAATCCACATTTGCTGGCTGTGTTGACTATCAATAGCACTTTACCTTCATAGTCCGAAAATTGCTTATTTTCCCCTTCTAGCAATTCTGCCTCAAATTGATAAATATTGGTCATGGATAGGTTTCCTCATCATTTTTTTCTTGGGTTTTTAATTCTAATGAAGCTGAGTTTACACAATAACGAAGACCTGTAGGTTCAGGTCCATCCTCAAAAACATGACCTAGATGTGCGTCACAATGATGACAAACAATCTCAGTACGAATCATGCCATGTGAGTGATCGTCATGTTCTTCAATGACTGTTTGGTTGATTGGACGATAAAAACTAGGCCATCCACAACCACTGTCATATTTGGTTTCTGAAGTAAATAAAGGTTCGCCACAGCAACGACAAACATAAGTTCCTTCTTGTTTGGTATTCCAATATCGCCCTGTGAAAGCAGGCTCAGTTCCCTTTTGACGGGTAATGCGATACTCCTCTGGTGATAACTCTCTTTGCCATTCTCGGTCTGTTTTATTGAGTTTTCCCATGATTAACTCCTTTAAATCTTTGACATTCAATGTCATGCTTCAGTACCTTCATATTTACGCTAGAGCTTGAAAAATTTCTAGCTAAATTTCTACATAGATTGTGATATTTAGTAATCTATTTTTATTCACTCAAAAATAATTGGATGGGAATATGTCCGTTTTAGGTAACACTACTCCACGCGAAATTAAGAAATCGTCTAAGCTCGAGCATGTATGCTATGACATTCGTGGACCTGTGTTACGCGCCGCCAACGAAATGGAAGAAGCCGGACATAAGATAATTAAACTCAATATCGGCAACCCAGCGCCCTTCGGTTTTGAAGCACCTCAAGAAATTATCAATGATGTTGCGTTGAACTTACCAAATGCAATCGGCTATACAGACTCAAAAGGGATTTTCCCTGCCCGCAAAGCGGTTTGTCAGTATTATCAACAAAAAGGTATTTTCAATATGCATGTCAATGATGTGTATATTGGGAATGGTGTTTCTGAGCTGATTGTAATGGCTATGCAAGGCCTGTTAGATGACGGCGATGAAATGCTGGTGCCAATGCCAGATTATCCATTATGGACTGCCGCCGTTAATCTTTCTGGTGGTACAGCAATTCATTATAAATGTGATGAGGAAGACAATTGGTATCCTGATATTCAGGATATGGAAAACAAAATTACGCCTAATACTCGTGGGATCGTGATTATCAATCCGAACAATCCAACGGGTGCTGTCTATCCACGCCATGTCTTAGAAAAAATTGTCGCTCTTGCAAAAAAATATGACCTGATTTTATTTGCTGATGAGATCTACGATAAGATCGTTTACGATGGAATCGAACATGTATCGGTCGCAGCCCTTGCGGGTAATCAACTGTGTATTTCATTTAACGGATTATCTAAATCTTACCGAATCGCTGGATACCGTTCAGGCTGGATGGCAATTACAGGTGATAAGACACGTGCAGCAGATTATATTGAAGGTTTAGACATGCTAGCGTCAATGCGCCTGTGTGCTAACCATCAAGCTCAATACGCTATTCAAACTGCATTGGGTGGCTACCAGTCTATCAACGATTTAATTCGTCCAGGTGGTCGTTTGTATGAGCAACGCAATATTGCTTGGCAAATGTTGAATGAAATCCCAGGTGTAAGCTGTGTTAAACCTGAAGGTGCAATGTATTGTTTCCCTAAACTTGATCCTGAAATTTATCCGATTCAGGATGATGAACAGTTTATGCTTGACTTCCTCAAAGCAGAAAAAGTGTTATTGGTTCAAGGTACAGGATTCAACTGGCCTACCCCTGATCATTTCCGTGTGGTGTTCTTGCCTGCTGAAAATGAATTACGTGAAGCAATCAATCGTTTAGGAAGATTCTTAGCAAAAATGCGTTAATTCGGTCGTTTTATGTGAATGATGTATTTACCCCCCCAGATTTCAATCTGGGGGTTTTATATTTAATATTTTGATTATTTCATGATATTAATTTTATTTTGATTATATACAAGCACCCTTCTTTTCCTTTATCGTGATTAAGCATTATCCATGCACAATACTATAAAAAACATTTAGGAAAAAAGATGAAAAAGACGCTAACCGCACTGACTCTATCGATTGGCTTGTTATTACCCCTAACGAGCTTTGCTAAAAATAACGTTGTCGTCGTTGCAACTGGGGGAACGATTGCTGGTGCTGGTGCTAGTTCAACCAACAGCGCCACTTACACTGCCGCAAAAGTTCCAGTGGATGACTTACTGAATGCCGTCCCTCAAATTAAAGATTTAGCCAATGTGAGCGGCGTACAAGCAATGCAAGTTGCTTCTGAAAGTATTACGGACAAAGAATTACTTTCCCTTGCCCGCCAAGTCAATGATTTGGTTAAAAAGTCAGATGTAAATGGCGTTGTGATTACACATGGCACAGATACCTTAGAAGAAACCGCTTTCTTTCTTAATCTAGTCGTACAAACGGAAAAGCCTATTGTTGTTGTCGGCTCAATGCGCCCATCCACGGCTTTATCTGCGGATGGCCCACTAAATTTATATAGTGCAGTTGCTCTGGCAGCAGACCCGAGTGCAAAAAATAAGGGGGTGTTCGTCCTTATGAACGATAGTATTTTTGCAGCTCGAGATGTGACTAAAGGCATTAATATTCATACCAATGCATTTGTAAGCCAATGGGGAGCTTTAGGGACGTTGGTAGAATCTAAACCTTATTGGTTCCGAAGTTCTGTTAAGCGATTTAATCAACGGTCAGAATTCAATATTGAGAATATTAAGGGTGATGCACTCCCATTAGTTCAAATTGTATATGGTTCTGGCAACATGATTCCTGATGCTTATCAAGCGTATGCCAAGGCTGGGGTTAAAGCCATTGTCCACGCAGGTACAGGAAACGGCTCAGTCGCGAAAAATATTGTTCCCACGCTGAATCAACTTCAGCAAAGTGGTGTGCAAATCGTACGTTCTTCACGAGTGCCACAAGGATTTGTTCTCCGCAATGCCGAACAGCCAGATGACAAATATGGTTGGGTGGTTGCACATGACTTCAACCCTCAAAAAGCTAAAATATTAACCGCACTTGCTTTAACCAAAACCAAAGATGCAAAAGAAATACAACGCATGTTCTGGGAATATTAAGCCCAATTTTCATGTTATAAAAAAGTGCCGAATGGCACTTTTTTTGATTGATATAAAATCGCCTTTATTCAAATCGAAGATAATTTGTGCGAATCATATAAAATATCGTGGATTCTCAGCTCTAAATCACTTTGCATGATAAAATACGCTCTGCTCTTGTAAAGGACTCATCTATGCAGTTTGTTCATCTCGGTGTTCATACAGAATTTTCTATTACTGAATCAATCGTACGTATACCTGATCTAATGAAGTCTGCTGTACAGGATTCTATGCCTGCACTCGCGATGACAGATTTATCGAACTTACATGCAGCAGTGAAGTTTTATACCTCGTGTCTTAAAAAAGGGATTAAACCTATTTTAGGAAGTGTGATTCGTTTGAATGATGAATCACATCGTATGACTTTACTGGCGATGAATAATGAGGGTTGGCGTAGTTTAACTGAAGTAGTATCACGCGGCTTTATTGAAGGACAACAACTCAGTATCCCGTGTGTAAAAAAAGAATGGGTGTTAGAACAAGCGCCGGGCATGATTGCACTTTTAGGGATTAAAAGTGATGTTGGAGAAATGCTGTGTTCAAGTAGCCCAGAAAAAGCTGAACCCTTACTTGAAGCTTGGATCGAAAAATTTGGCAATCGTGTCTATTTAGCACTCACGCGCACCAATCGCCCACAAGAAGAAGATTTTATTATTGAAGCTGTTAAATTAGCCGCAAAATATCAAATCGGTGTTGTCGCTCATAATGATGTTCATTTTATTAGAGAAGAAGACTTTGAAGCCCATGAAGCGCGCGTCTGCATCGCAGATGGCTATGTTTTAGGTGATAATCGTCGTCCACGTACTTACAGCCCTGAGCAATATTTCAAAACAACAGCGCAAATGGTGGAGTTATTTGCTGATATCCCCAGTGCTATTCAAAATACAGTTGAAATTGCTAAACGCTGTAATGTGACACTTCGCTTAGGTAAATACTTTTTACCTGACTATCCAATTCCTGAAGGTCATACGATTGATACCTTCTTTGCCCATTTGTCTAAAGAAGGATTAGAAGAACGTCTTAATCACCTCTATCCTGTGGAGAAACGTGGAGAAGACTGGCCTGAAATTCGCAAAGAATATGACGATCGATTAGATTTCGAAATCAAGATCATTAACTCGATGGGATTCCCAGGTTACTTCTTGATTGTCATGGACTTCATTCAGTGGTCCAAGAACAATGGCGTACCTGTAGGCCCGGGCCGTGGTTCAGGTGCAGGCTCATTAGTTGCATACAGTTTAAAAATTACAGATTTAGATCCACTACCATACGGACTTCTTTTCGAACGTTTCTTAAACCCTGAACGTGTTTCGATGCCAGACTTTGACGTGGATTTTTGTATCGCAGGTCGTGATCGTGTAATTGATTATGTAGCACGAACTTATGGGCGTGACGCTGTATCTCAAATTGCAACATTTGGTACGATGGCAGCGAAAGGTGCAATTCGAGATGTTGCACGAGTTTTAGGTAAGTCTTACGGCTTAGCAGATCGTATTTCTAAAATGATCCCGACTAAACCTTTGGGTTTAAGTTTAGAAGAATCTTTAGAAGCAGAACCACAACTTAAAGATATTGTAACCAACCCATCCAACCCAGATTATGAAGATGCATCAGAAATCTGGGAAATGGCGCTTAAACTTGAAGGAATAACGCGTAACACTGGTAAGCACGCAGGTGGTGTTGTAATCGCACCGACCAAGATTACGGACTTCTCAGCTGTACTGTGTGACGAAGATGGTACCGGTCGTGTCGCTCAATTTGATAAAGACGATGTTGAGGCGGCAGGACTTGTTAAATTTGACTTCTTGGGGTTGCGAAATCTTACTGTAATTGAAGATGCTATTCAGCACATTAACCAACGATTAAAGTTTGATATACCTCTAAAGATTGAGAATATTCCGCTAAATGACAAAGCTGCATATTCGATATTTGCCGAAGCAAATACCACTGCGGTATTCCAATTTGAATCCGTGGGCATGAAAAAAATGCTCAAGGAAGCACGCCCAAGTAAATTTGAAGAAATTATTGCCTTCGTGTCATTGTACCGCCCGGGCCCAATGGATCTAATTCCAGACTTTATTCATCGTATGCATGGTGGAGAGTTCGAATACTTACATCCCCTATTAGAAGGTGTCTTAGAACCTACCTATGGGATTATGGTATATCAAGAACAGGTTATGCAAGCAGCTCAGTATTGTGCTGGATATAGTCTAGGTGGTGCGGACTTACTTCGTCGTGCGATGGGTAAAAAGAAACCTGAAGAGATGGTTAAACAACGCCAAATCTTTATTGAAGGTGCTGCAAAAAAAGATATCGATGAGCAAACGGCGAACCATATCTTCGACTATATGGAAAAATTTGCAGGCTATGGTTTCAACAAATCACATGCTGCAGCCTATGCATTAGTGGCGTATCAGACGGCTTGGTTAAAAGCACACTATCCTTCTGAGTTTATGTCCGCTGTACTGACTTCGGAAATGCAAAACACGGATAGTATCGTATTCTTGATTGATGACTGTCGTAACAATGGTCTCGACGTGTTACCACCTTCCGTCAATATGTCGATTTATCAATTCCATGCAATTGATGAAAAAACCATTGTATATGGTCTAGGTGCAATCAAGGGTGTTGGTGAAGCAGCTATGCAATCCGTCATTGATTCACGTAAGCAACTTGGACCTTATAAAGATTTATTTGATTTCTGCCATCGCATTGATCTGAAGAAAATCAATAAACGTACACTTGAAGCTTTGATTCGCTCAGGTGCATTAGATTGTCTCGGACTTGAACGCGCGACTTTAATGGCTCAATTGCCTGAAGCTGTACAAGCTGCCGAACAAGCTCGTTCAAATCGCGAAACTGGCATTATGGATTTATTTGGTGAAGTTGAAGAAGTTCAACGTAAACCTACTAAACCTGTAAAACCTTGGTCTGATGAAGTCCGTTTAAAAGGTGAAAAAGACACCTTAGGTTTATACTTAACGGGACACCCGATTGATGTGTATCGCCCCGAGTTAAAAGCATTTATTTCTAACAAAATTAATGAGCTGACTCCAACACGTCGTGGTGTGACTACAGTATTTGCCGGCTTGGTTGTGGATGTCGCAAATTTCCCTAACCGCATGATGATCACACTCGATGATGGTACTGCTCGAATTGAAGTCTCAGCAAATCATGAACGCTTCCAACGTTTTAAAGATATTATTGTGAATGAAAGAGTGATCGTGATTGAAGGTGAAATTTATGAACGTGAAGGCTTCGATCGTCCGATGGGACGCCTTACTAAGGCGTTTACATTAAACGAAATTCGTCAAAAACGTGCGAATCACATCCTCATCAAATTACAACCTGAGCATATTCAGCCAAATCTTGGTCAAGAGCTTTCACAGATCATTCAACCATTTTGTGATGTAGATATGTGTCAGCATGTGCCATTACAAGTACAACTCGACTTTCCATATGCAACGGCTGATTTTCATTTACCACCACAATGGAATGTTGCACCACTCGATGACTTATTGTTCAAACTGCGCGACTATTTTGGTAAAGAGGCCTTACATGTGGAGTATCATGTCAAGTCAAAAGCTGCACGTTCCCACGCCGCAGAACCAAAATCAGAACCAGTCATCACATCACATGCCTCTCCACCTGACCAGATCAGTATGGATGAAGCAATGGATCAATACATGACGGAAGTCAGTCAATACTCTTAATTTTGGAAGATTTATGAATTTAATTGATAATGCTGCTGTCTCAGCGCATTTGTCTCATGTGCGTATTGTCATGGTGAATACTACCCTGCCTGCGAATATCGGTAGCGCACTTAGAGCAATGAAAACCATGGGGCTTTCAAAATTGGTTTTAGTTGCACCTAAAACTTATCCTCATCCTGATATTGATGCACTTGCAGCGGGTGCAACCGATTTAATTGATCAGATTCAGATTGTAGAAACGCTTGAAGAAGCCATCGCAGATTGTCATTTAGTCTTTGGTACAAGTGCTCGTAGCCGAACTATTCCATGGCCTTTATTAGATGCTCGACCTGCTGCTGATAAATCTATGCAAGCGGTGATCAAAGAACAACAAGAAATTGCCGTAATATTTGGGCGTGAAGATCGCGGATTAACCAATGAAGAATTGGCTATGGCGAATTACCATGTGACCATCCCTGTGAATACAGACTATGGCGTACTCAATGTCGCTCAAGCCATTCAAATTATTTGCTATGAAATGCGAATGGCGACCACGGCTCTCATGGAACAAGTTGAAGATCCTCAAGCTGTTATGAGAGTGACTGATGAAGATTCTATGCATTGGGATGAGCCGTTGGTAACACATCAACAGATGGAACAATTTTATCCTCATTTCGAAAAAATGTTGCACGAAATCGAGTTTTTAGACCCAGAAAACCCACGATTATTGCCTTTACGCTTGCGTCGCTTATTCGGACGTATACAATTAGATCGTATGGAGTACCATCTTCTTAGAGGTATTTTCAGTCGTGTTCAGGCATTGAACAATGGCACATGGAAAAAGTCAGATTCTAAAGAGAAATCAAAAGATGCTTAAACAGCTTAAAGAAGATATTCAAGCTGTGTTTGCCCGCGATCCTGCGGCGCGCAACACATTTGAAGTTTTAACCACTTATCCTGGAATTCACGCACTGATTATGCATCGTGTTGCGCATGAGCTTTGGAAAAAAGAGTGTAAAACTTCTGCCCGCATGCTGTCTTCTTTTAGTCGTTTCGCAACTGGTATCGAAATTCACCCAGGTGCCAAAATTGGCAAACGTTTTTTTATAGATCACGGTATGGGTGTGGTCATTGGGGAAACAGCTGAAATTGGTGATGATGTGACGCTCTATCATGGCGTGACATTAGGTGGCACCACTTGGAATAAAGGCAAACGTCACCCAACTTTAGAAGATGGTGTAGTCGTTGGCGCAGGTGCGAAAATTTTGGGACCATTTACCGTGCATAAGAATGCGAAAGTAGGTTCAAATGCTGTGGTCACTAAAGAAGTCCCTGAAGGTGCTACTGCCGTAGGCAACCCAGCGCGATTTATTATCAAAAATCAGCAAAAAGATTTGGACAAAGAATCTGAACGACGCAATTATGCAGAAAGCATCGGTTTTCAGCCTTATGCGACAACCCAAGATCAATCAGATCCTATGTTAGAAGGTATGCGAGTATTATTGGATCGTATACAGCACAATGAAAAGCGCATGAACACTCTATGTCAGCGACTTTCATTACTTGATCCAACATTTAATAACGCTCAAAGTAATGGACAACCATTTAGTGCTGAAGAGTTAAAAATCATTGACGAAGTTCGTCGTGAGTGCGAAGCTCAAACTGCACAATCAAAAGCTTAATGTATAAGTTTGACTAAGTTAGGTGAATCTGAGTTGCATGTTGTTTCGACTTTTCATAGACTCAGATACAACCTGAACTAGAATTTAAAAACATAATATTGGAAGAAAATATGACGATTAAGCCCCTCATTGCCACCATGATCGCTGTTTCATTATTGAGTGCTTGTAGCTCTCCAGCAGTAAAAAAACAATCTAAAACAAACGATCCGATCGTCTTTTCTGAGCCTGATTTAAGTGCACCATTTTATGCATTAAATCCTTTTAATTATAGCCAACCACCAGTATTCGAGCTTGAACTAAAAAAAGCTGCTGCTGCACCACTTCAAAAACTTGAGGTGACTGATCCAAATAATCCAAACAGAAAGATGATCCTCGAACAAAACAAATTAATCGTACCGACTGTGAATAGTTCACAACGTGCGATGAAATACACGGTTTTAGCGGGTCAAAATGAAATCGACATTACAGAAATTGATGACTTCCTCCAGATGGTTGAAGGTAAAGCACGTCACTATCCTCCTCGCTTTACAGATCGTCAAGAACGTCGCGGTTTTGAAGCTAAATTACGTGAAGTTTCAGCTCAACTAGATACTTTAGCAGCGAAAGATAACGCGTCATTCGATATCTTAATTCGTGCATTTAAAGCAAGTATATTGGGTCGTAACCTTGATCTTGGTTCTGCTTACACCACTAAATCATTAAAATATGCACAACAAATCCTGAAGATCAACAAAGAAGACGCTGAAGCGAACTTCTGGTTTGGTTTCTCTTTGTCTGAAGGTGGTGGTCAAAAAGAAGCTATTCCATATATCGATAAGGCCATCAAAGCGGGTGTTCAAGAAGCTTATCTCGTAGCTGTTAATAACTACCTCGCATTGAGCCAAAAGAAAAATGCAATCACAACTTTAAAAAATTACAAAGTGAAATATCCTGAAGAAACTGAAGTTGCTGACCGCTTGATTCAAGAAATTGAGAAACAAGGTCGTTACAATGTTTGGCAAATTTTAAACAATCCAGCGAAATCATAATCTTATTTCACAAAAAATAGACTGATTATTCAGTCTATTTTTTTTAGCACTTATTTTTATCTCCCTAAAAATAACGTATGCTCAGCGTTAATGATTCATGCTGACAGTTGAAAATATGTTTATGATGAACAATAAATACATTGGCGCCCTACTGATCGCAACACCACTATTTATGACAGGTTGCCAAGTCGTCAGTGTAAAAAATCAAGCGCTTAATGTCTCGATCGCGAATGAACGAGATAGCATATTAACGCGTAAAAAAATGAGTGAAGCGAGTCTGAATGTCCTCTCAATGACAGGCAGTGAGGCTGAAAGTTGTTCTAATGATCCCGATAAATGTGTATCTGATCTAAAAAAAATAAAACAAATTCAAGATGAACAACTTTATTCAACTGCAAGTGAAGCATATTTGACACGGGCATTAGCCCTCAGTAATTCTTCTGCTTGTAATACCAGTTTAATTAATAAATATCAGTCAGAAGAAAAGAAAAAAATTCATCAAGAAAACTATAGTCAATGTCTTGACCAACAGTTAGCAATGCTTGATAAAAGTATTCGTTATAGTTATGCCTATCTATTCAAGACAAAACGCCAACCAAGCGACCGTATTTTCGATAATAGACAAGTTCAAATACGAGATTTCTACAATCAAGCCTTGGCGAAAATGGTGATGACCTATGGTATGCGCTATACGGGTGAAAAAGTACCCAAACAAATAAAAATTGGTGAAAGCATTTATACCATCAACTATGACCATTACCCTCAGATTGCTAATCAAAAATTAGATAGCCTGCTTTCAAGCTACAATCTCAATTTTAGTGGCTTGCGTTCGATTAACCGTCGGGATGGTTTCGGTGCGGAATTTGTCGCAACGCTTCCAGCGCCAGAGCGAAATAGCGATTCAGGTAAATATATTGTAGATCCATTAAATCACGCTTATAAAAATGGTCGTAATCCTAACATTCATCCACCACGTTATCTTTCAGTCACGATGACCGCTGAGCCTGCGCGTCAAAGTAATGTAGAGGATATTCTGAATGACCCGCATTTCACCCTGAATATTTATGATCCTTATGGATTAGATCAATTAAAAGTAAGTGGAAAAGTTTATCCCTTAGCTGCGAATTACTCTGCACCTTATGGTTTGTGGCTTGCCGAAAATAACTTAGGTGCTGCTGCATATTTGAGTTTGATTGATCGTGACAATACAATCACAATGCCCCATCTCTTTATGCTCGAACCCTATAATCCAAACAAAAAAATTATTGTTTTGGTGCATGGACTTGCAAGCAGTCCAGAAGCTTGGATTGCATTAACCAATGACATTATGGGAGATAATGTTCTAAGAGAGCATTATCAAGTTTGGCAAGTATTTTACTCAACCAATATGCCAATTTTAGAAAGTCGCTTTCAGGTGAATGCGATCATTCAACAAGCATTTAATTCACTTGATCAATCTACGGCGTCAGCTAAAGATGCAGTTCTGATTGGACATAGTATGGGTGGTATTATTTCAAGATTATTGGTGAGCCAAGCTGATTTAACACAACCTGCATTGTCTCAATTAAAAAATTCTCAAATTAGCCGCTTTAAGAATGAACCTTTATTTAAAGCTC
The DNA here is from genome assembly GCF_056779755.1 of Acinetobacter sp. 24-47-66. Taxonomy (NCBI): domain Bacteria; kingdom Pseudomonadati; phylum Pseudomonadota; class Gammaproteobacteria; order Moraxellales; family Moraxellaceae; genus Acinetobacter; species Acinetobacter sp. 24-47-66. The sequence goes on along the minus strand of NZ_JBWYIL010000008.1, from coordinate 60,993 downwards.
GTTTACAAATCAAACCTGTGCCACAGTTTAATCGTGCTATTTTCTTAGCAGCACCGCATAGAGGTACAGATTATGCTGATCGTTGGTTTACACGAGCTGCGCGTAAAGTGATCAAGTTGCCAGGTGCATTTTTGGGTGCATTTGCTGAATCGCTCTCAGATAAAGATATTAATATTAAACATTTTGTCAAAGACTTAGGTCATGGATTGATTCAAAATGGTCCGAGTGATCTGAGTCACAACTCTCCTTTCACCAAATTAACCTCACCTGTGACGCCAATTAAAGGATTTAAATTTCACTCCATCATGGGGAATGTGACTGAGAGTAAAGATCCTACTGTTATGTCAGATGGGATCGTGCCTTATCAGAGTGCGCATCTTAAAGGGGCACAATCTGAGATTATTATCAAAGGTGGTCACTCAATTCAGGAAACGCCTGAAGCTGTGTTGGAATTAAGACGAATCCTCAGACTTCATTTGACAGAGCTTGGAATTGCCAAATAACGATTTCCTTTAGCTTTTATCGGCCGATGTATCAAAGATGCATCGGCTTTTTGTTTTTATAGTCCCAAATGACGACTTTTGAATCCCACTCATATTTTTAATTACCTTCTCCATAAAATATTTGAGAAAAAATGGATAACGATTAGAACAAACTGGATAGCCTGACTCCCTTAATCACTGTTCAATAGATTCAAAGATAAATGAAATCAAGTGATATAAGGAGTTAGACCATGGGATCTCGTAGCAGCATCGAATGGCATGATTTTATTGAAGGATGTATCGATTTTCGACCAGAGGATGGCGTCTATCGTATCGCACGTGACATGTTTACTGAACCAGAACTTTTTGATCTAGAAATGGAAATGATCTTTGAAAAGGTATGGATCTACGCGTGTCATGAAAGTGAAATTCCAAAACCAAATGACTTTGTCACTGTTCAAATTGGTCGCCAACCGCTCATCATTAACCGTGATAGTCAAGGTAATTTAAATGCAATGGTCAATGCCTGCGAGCACCGTGGTGCTACATTGACCCGAGTTGCTAAAGGTAATCAATCCACATTTACCTGCCCGTTCCACGCTTGGTGTTACAAATCTGATGGTCGCCTCGTAAAAGTTAAAGCTCCTGGTGAGTATTGTGATGACTTTGATAAATCATCACGAGGTCTAAAAAAAGCACGTATTGCAAGTTATAAAGGATTTGTCTTCGTTAGCTTAGATACAACAGCTACAGACACTTTAGAAGATTATTTAGGTGATACACGTGTTTTCCTTGATCTTATGGTTGAACAATCACCTACAGGTGAATTAGAAGTTTTACCAGGTAAATCAGCATATACCTTTGCAGGAAACTGGAAGCTACAAAATGAAAATGGTGTAGATGGCTACCACGTAAGTACTGTTCACTATAACTATGTATCTACAGTTCAATATCGTCAGCAACTGAATGCTCAAAAAGGGACAGGACCAAAAGACACACTTGATTACAGTAAATTAGGTGCTGGTGATGACACAACTGATGATGGTTGGTTCTCATTTAAAAATGGTCATAACGTTTTGTTTAGTGACATGCCTAACCCAACTGTACGTCCTGGTTACGCAACTGTGATGCCATATCTGGTTGAGAAATATGGTCAAAAACGTGCTGAATGGGCAATGCACCGTCTCAGAAACTTAAACCTATATCCAAGCCTTTTCTTTATGGATCAAATCAGTTCGCAACTTCGTATTATTCGTCCAGTTGCGTGGAATAAAACTGAAGTCATTAGCCAGTGTATTGGTGTTAAAGGTGAGTCGGCTGAAGCACGTCGTAACCGTATTCGTCAATTCGAAGATTTCTTCAACGTATCGGGCTTAGGCACACCTGACGATTTAGTCGAATTCCGTGAACAACAGCGTGGTTTTCAAGCTCGTTTAGAACGCTGGAGTGACATTTCGCGCGGTTATCACAAGTGGAATTATGGCGACAGCCCGAATGCTCAAACATTAGGGATCAAACCAGTCATCACGGGTACTGAAATCACTCAAGAAGGTTTATATGTCAATCAACACCAAGTTTGGCGCGATCTCATGTTAAAAGGCTTAAAAAATAAAGCACTTAAACTCACTGAAGATACTTCTGAACCACACGAATGCCCTGCATCACAAGCGACAACTGAGGAGGCTTAATCATGACACAAGCTCTTGTACATCAAGTTTCTCAATTTTTATATGAAAAATCTGCGCTTTGTGACAACTATGAATGGGACGCATATTTAGAACTCTATGATGAAGACAGCGAATACCACATTCCACAATGGATTAGTGACCATGAATACGTCACTGATCCAAACCAAGGACTTTCGTATATCTATTATGAAAACCGTGCTGGCCTTGAAGATCGCGTATTCCGTATTGGAACTGGTAAAGCTGCATCAGCTACGCCCCTTCCGCGTCTCATGCATGCGATTCACAACATCCGTGTAAAAACACTTGAAGACGGATTATTAGAAGTTAAAGCGGGTTGGTCGACATTCTATAACCGCCAAGGTTTAGAAGGCTATTTTTACGGGCATGTCACTTATATCCTTCGTCAACATGAAGACACTTTCCGCATTCGTAAACAGCACACCATTTTGTTGAATGACAAAATTGATTCTGTGCTCGACTTCTATCACGTTTAAGGAGTAAAAGAATGAGTCATTCTGTTGCACTCAACTTTGCAGACGGTAAAACGTTCTTTATCTCTGTGAATAATGATGAGCTTTTACTTGATGCTGCGTTCCGTCAAGGTATCACACTACCTTTAGACTGCCGTGAAGGCGTTTGCGCAACCTGTCAAGGGCAATGTGAAAGTGGCAATTACACTCAAGATTATGTCGATGAAGAAGCATTAACCGAACGTGATCTGGCAGAGCGTAAAATTTTAGCTTGTCAAACACGAGTGCAATCGAATGCTGCATTCTATTTCGATCATGACTCAAGTTTCTGTAATGCTGGTGAAACACTTCAACTCGAAACCAAAGTGACTCACGTAGAATTAGTCTCTGAAACTACGGCAATCATTCATGTAGATGCCAGTCAACATACGCAGAAAATTGATTATTTACCGGGTCAATATGCTCGATTAAAAATTCCTGGTGCAAATGATTGGCGTTCTTATTCCTTTGCCAATTTACCCAATGAAGGTAATCAATTACAGTTTTTAATTCGCTTACTCCCGCAAGGTCTCATGAGTGACTATCTGCGAGATCGAGCAAAAGTTGGGGATACAATTTTACTCGAAGCACCTTTAGGAAGTTTTTATCTTCGCGAAGTGGAAAAAGAAAAGCCATTGGTCTTTGTCGCAGGAGGTACTGGATTGTCAGCATTTTTAGGAATGCTAGATCAAATTGTGAAACAACCTCAAATTCCACCAGTACATCTGTATTATGGTGTAAACAAAGAGCAAGATTTGTGTGAACAAGAAAGGTTAAAAGCATACTCAGCTAAGATTCCACACTTTGAGTATCATCCCGTAATCGGACAACCTTCTAATGATTGGACTGGAAAAAAAGGATTTATCCACGAACATTTAGATCAATCGCAATTAAGCGAATCAGCATTCGATATGTATTTGTGTGGTCCGCCACCAATGATCGATGCTGTCAAAAATTGGTTAGCTGATCACCAGATAGACAAGGGACGTGTTTACAGTGAGAAGTTTATTCAAAGTCATAGCTCAAGATAATTAAATGAGCTGATGACAATCACTAAGGACTATCGTTAATATTCTTTGCAAACGATAGTCCTTTTTTGTTCTAACGTTTGAATATATGGAAATTTTAAATGCAAAAAATAATTGTAAATGACGTTATTGATCGGGAAAAAATGTCCCCTTTACAATGGACAGTTTTCTTTCTGGGGTTTTTGGTTTTTTTCTGTGATGGATTAGACACTGGCATCTTAGGCTTTATTGCACCAGCATTGTTAGATGATTGGGGGATTTCAAAACCAGATCTAGCACCTGTGCTCAGTGCGGCCTTAGTAGGCATGTCGATCGGCGCTATTATCTCAGGACCATTATCAGATAAATTTGGACGCAAGGGTGTCATCGTAATGACGACTTTGTTGTTTTCAATTTTCACCATCATGTGTGGATTTGCTTCTAACACACAAGAACTTATGATCTATCGTTTTATTACAGGGGTCGGACTTGGTGCGGCTATGCCGAATATCAGCACAATGGTATCCGAATACATGCCTCTAAAACGTAAAGCATTCCTGACCGGATTAGCAGGTTGCGGATTTATGTTAGGGATCTCAAGTGGCGGTGTCTTATCTGCGTTCTTATTAGAGAATCAAGGATGGGCAAATGTCATTATTATCGGCGGTGTAATCCCACTGATTGTATTGGTATTTTTGATTACCAAGTTACCTGAATCACCTCAATACCTCATCAAACAAAATCGTCAAGAAAAAGCAAAACCAATTCTTGAGAAGATTCACGGTCAAACATTCGATCAAAGTACTGTATTTGTTCTACCTGAAGCAGAAGTATTAGATCCTAAACAAAGCCCTGTTAAAATTTTGTTTAGCAAATACTTTTGGGGTTCGGCAATGCTTTGGCTGTGTTGCTTTACCAGCCTAATGGTGTTTTATCTGTTAACCAGCTGGATGCCAACTATTCTTAAAACCGCTGGATTTACAACAGAGCAGTTTAGTTTAATTGCAGCGATTTTCCCATTCGGCGGTGTAATAGGTGCATGCTTTATGGGGTGGTATATGGATAAAGTTAATCCAAATACTGTGATTAAATATTCTTATCTCGCAGCATTTGTATTGTTCTTCGTTGCAGCATTCGTAAGCCAAAGTATTGTTTTACTCGGTATTGCAATTTTCTTAATTGGCGCATTATTAGTGGGTGCTCAATCATCACTACTTCCATTAACAGCACTGTTCTACCCTTCAGTGTGCCGCGGTGTAGGTGTTTCATGGATGCATGGTATTGGTCGTATCGGTGCGATCTTAGGTGCGTTCTACGGATCACTGATTTTTACTTTTGAATTATCTCTTGCAGGTATTTTCTATGTCCTAGCAATTCCGACATTTATTTCGTTTATTGCGCTCGCATTAAAAGGACTAAAACAACCTGAATCAGCCAATACTGCAACTGCAGAGGTAACGCAGTAATCTCAACTCAGTCATTAAAAAGCCCCAATCAAGGGGCTTTTTTTTAAACCATTATTTTAAGTGTTTCACTCGGGAGAACCCCATATTTGGCTTTGTATTCTTGAGAAAATCGTCCTAAATGTCTGAATCCCCAGTCATAAGCCAATCTCGAAATGGAAATATTTGCATTGTTCTGCAGCAAAGCATGATGAATCTGTTCAAGTCTATAGTTTTTTAAATAATCCATAGGACTCATATGCAGCGCTTGTTGAAACTCACGGTATAAAGTCGATTTTGAAGTTCCCGATATCATGACTAAATCTGATGCATCCAACTCTTGATCAGCAAAACGATGGATAAACTCTCTGACCACCATGACTGGCTTCGGAAGCTGATACTCTTGGAGCGATCTTAATTCATTGGAATAATTATTGTGCTGGGTTAAAAGCAAAGCCTTAATCAAAAAACTTTCATAATCTTGAGAAAGCAGATTTAAACCATCAAAACGAGAATAATCTTGCCTGAGCGATAAACATTGTTGAATATTATTCCACCACAATCTTAGGAAGTTATCTTCACTAAATGGCATATCTGGCTCAAAAATCACCCGCTCTTTAACAGGTTTAGAAAGCAAATTGGAAAGTACAGATTTGACACTTTCTTCAGGAATCACCACTTGAAATTTTTTACAATTACGGTGAATGATGAGTTCTTGCTGATCCTGACTAGAAACAATGATTCCATTATTACTATGTGATAAATGAGTTTCTCCATTCATACGCAATGTTTGCTGTCCATGAATAGGCAAACTGATACTGTATGCACCTAGCTGCTGAATTTGAATAGATACATCTGTGCCATAACTGATACAGCCAATTGCCATTTTTTTACTCGGCAAGCGTATACCTGAATAATGAAAATCAAGCTGATCTTTACGAGCAGTTTCTAATTGATGTGAACCACAAATAAGGCTCATTAATCGTTGAGCAACATTCAATTCACGCGATGCGTGACTAAGATCCTTATGTTGGCTGAGTGTGATCATCCTGTTCACCTAGCTATTTTGAATCATGATAAATACTATAAAACATTTTTAATAATAATGTCGAAATAAAGTCTCTTCGCTTCGACTAAATATTTAAATATATTTTTGAACACAGATTAGTAAATTAAAAAATACTAATTTGGTATCTTATATTACTTAATAGGTATTTTAATTTTTTATTATTTTTCATTAACTTATATAAAATTACAATGATAAAAAATTCGGTTTTATTTGACATTCAGCGATTATAGAGATAGATTTTTAAATAACGTCCTAAGGATAGGACTGATATAAATAAATGTAATTTTTTTCAATTACCACTATAGCTATTAAATTTTAAAATTATTATTTCTGGTCTGAATATTGCTTCATTTATTTATATCGTAAATCTCATTCCATGATATCAATTTAACACTACTGTCATGGTACGGACTACTAATGAGCCAAAAGGATTCACAATGAACCAGCTTCATTCCTCTCAGCTAACTGGGCAAAATTTTAGTAATGAATCAATTTTCAACAGTCAAAACTTGGTCTTCAATCAAGCAGATTTGAGCGAAACTTGTAAAAATGTAGGGCAAATTTTTAAGCCTCATGCTCTAAAAGTGTTAAAATCAGCTAAAAATTTTAGTGCAAGCATGCATCATGTTCAAACTGGGGCTCTTTCTATCAGCCGCTTGGAATATGGCGCAGATGTATTGATCGAACCAGATCAACTTGAAAAGTTTTATCTTATTCAGATTCCTACTCGAGGCTATGCTGAAATTGAATTTGGTCAAGATAAATTTATTTCATACTCAGAAGTAGCGTCAATTATCTCACCTGACCAGTCACTCAGAATGCGCTGGCGTGCTCACTCCCCTCAACTCATTCTCAAAATTTCAAAAGATGATTTTGCACATCATTGTCAGCAACATATCGTGAAATCTGAACAAAAAAATGTAATTTTTAATCCTCGACTTGATTTTACCACCCAATCTGGTGGTTATTTTCTGCAACTTTTGAGAACCATGATGGATGCACTTAAATGTGAGCATCATCCTCTCCACCACCCACTTGCATTTAAGCAGTTTGAATCAAATCTATTTAATGCGCTTATTTATGGACAACCAAATAATGCTTTTTTTAAAGCAAATGCTCATCATGAGAAAAAATTAGCGCCCTACTTTATCAAACGTGCTGAAGCATACATTCACCACCACTTACATGAACCACTCAACATAGAAGTCTTGGCTGAACAATCAGGTGTAAGTGCACGAACACTCTTTGCAGGATTCAAAAACCATTTTGGCATTACCCCTATGGCATATTTACGTGAGCTTCGTTTTGAACAAGCTCATCTTGAACTGATGAATAATGAACATGCCACGGTCACTGATGTTGCATTTAAGTGGGGCTTTACTCATTTAGGTCGTTTTTCACAAGAGTACAAACGTCGTTATGGCGAGCTGCCATCATCAACGCGTAAGATTACACAAAATTCACTCTTCTCTTAATTTTATGTCTGTCAATAAAAAAGCCTGTGAAATCACAGGCTTTTTTGATTAGAAATGATGAATGTATCGAATTTGAAATCGATCGCCTTCAGTTCTATTTTTTGCATCATGCTCGAAATATGCATTTGCGATGACATGATTTTTTGGCGAGTGACTATACATAAGTCCAGGTCCAACTGCCCACACACTTTCTTTGCGACCATCGACTTTTACACCATCAACTTTAGTATCGGTAAGCTGTTTTAAATAGTACCCACTTAAACCCAATCGAATCTGATCATGTACAGCATATTCAGATGCTAGGTTAATGTGTACTGCTTGCCCCGCTTGGATGTCATCAGCAGCACCAAAACCATAAGTTGGATCATCATTTTTAAAATTATACAAATAATGAGCGCGTGTCGAAGCTGTCCATTTCGGATTAAACCAATACGTTGCAGCCCAATATGGATTGAAGGAAAATGCATTATTACCCGGATTAATATCACGGTTTTGCTGATATTCCCCTGTTGGCAAATTTATCTGTAATTCTATTCGATGGACAAATTTTGGTCCCTGTTCACCCATGACTGGATCAAACTGGAGAAATGGACCAATCATCAAATCTCCAAATCCACTTTTAGCTTTTAAGGCTTGATTATTTAAACCATCGTCAACACTTATTTTACTTAAATAAGGGATAAGTAAATTCAGACCTAGACTTGAATGAGCAGTCGGTTTATAGGTCGACATGTAACTTAATTGCTCGACAATCACTTGATAATTTAAATCTGTTTTGGGCAGCGGAAGCTTTTGTCCACTCGTATCTCTCAACTTATCACTGTCATAATGTTGAAAATACGTTTGCGAATACCAACCAGGTCCAGCTGGTAGTCCACCATCTAGAAAGCTGGTCATACCCAAATTCACAGTCGGTAAATCATAAGCAAAAACATGTGATGAATTTGCTGTAGTAAACAAGGTTAAAGTACTTAATATAATTTTATTTTTCATGTGTATTTCCCATAAAAAAACCACGATTGTTCATCGTGGTTTTTAAAGCAATGATTAAAGGTCTGGATGGCTCGCTGCAATTTGGTAACGACCAGCATGAAACACTAAGGGCTCACCAGCAGTTTGTTGATATTTTTGAATTTCACCGATAAAAATCAAGTGATCGCCACCTTCGTATTGCTGTACATTTTTACAGACAAGTGTAGCAAGTGCTTCGTTCAGTAATGGAACACCTGTATCACATTCACCATGATCAACTGTGGCAAACTTATCTTGTGCACCACGGGCAAAATGGGTAGAAAGCTGATGCTGCTCCTTCGTTAACATATGAACTGCAAAGTGCTCAGCTGCAACAAAATCGGGCAAACTTGGTGCTGTTTTCGACAAGCTCCACAACACAAGCGGTGGATCTAATGACAACGAAGAAAATGAATTGGCTGTCATACCCACTTTTCGTCCATCCGTTCCACGTGTGGTGATTACGGTAACACCTGTGGCAAACTGACCAAGAAGATTACGAATCTCGCGAGGATTACTGATGTCAATCTCTTGCAGATTAATTTTATCTAATACATCCATTTTTAACACCTCAGTTCCATCAAGCCACTTGAGAAACTTGATCTGTTTCTAATAATTCTTTCGCTGCGTTTTCGTCAAACCACCACGGTGAAAAGTTACGTGGATCATCAAAATTATTAACGATCTGAGAAGCTAAATTGTGATTTTGAGAGGCTGCACCTAGTAGCTCAACAACATGAGGTCGAGGTGGAACCAATAAACTATTTGTCCAGCTCACGACTTTTTCAGCATATGACCAATATTTCTCAAACGTTGACTCCATCCAATCTTCAGTAAACGCTTGATTACCGTGTGCTAAGATCGCATCGAAATAAACCTTGCTACACTTAGCTGCATTATTTGATCCTTGACCTGTGATTGGATCATTCACCACCAATGCATCTGCCATACCAAATATTTTTTTACCAGAAGCCAATGTCATGACAGGTTTACGTACTGTTGGCGGGAATCGTCCTGCTAAATATCCTCCATGATCTGTCAGCGTCACGTCTTGACAACGCTCATATTCCCACGGCAAATGTTGTTTCAGAATTTCTAAGCTTTTATTTAAATGTTCTTCTGGTGTTTTAACTTCAGCCCAGCAATCCATAGGACCATTAGGAATCCCTTCAAAAACCATAATGTCACATGGACCATTTACTGTAAGCGCAGGAAAACAAAAATACTCACCCACCCCAGGAATAATATTAAAGCTCACTCTCGAGTATGGCGAAATTGGCTTCATTCCATTCACATAAGTCAAAGCCAATGCACGCTGAGGTTTGTCAAAAGTGCTACGTTCTGCGTCACGTACAAACTCTTTAACCACTTCACCTTTACCCGCAGCCAAGAGCACTAATTCATACTCGTCAGCCAAATGTTCTAATTCGTTTAGACCGACGTCTTGGAGAACAAACTTGCCTCCACGGCGCTGAAACTCTTCAAGCCAATAAGGCATCTTGACACGTTGATCAACAGATTGAGCATAACGCTCTAATCGCGCACTCCATTTAAATGCTCTTTCACCACTTGCTGGATCAACCAAAGCAAAACTAATACCTTCTACCGCTGGACAATGCTCTTCCCAAAAATTTAATCCTAAATCACGTTCAGTCTGTAACGCAGTATGGAACATACATTGACTAGACATGACTTTACCTTGACGAATCTCATCAGGAGTTTTATTCGACAAAATCGTGATGTCATATCCCTTATCAAGCAGTCCTAATCCAAGTTGAAGTCCTGACTGACCTGCACCAACAATTGCAATTTTTCTCATCTTTATTCTCCAATATTTAATTTATTCTGCTAAACGTGGTATTGCGGGTTGATTCGTTTCAGGCCCCATGACTGAATACCCACCATCTACCGCATAGTCTGCGCCAGTCACAAAACTTGCAGCATCCGACAATAAGAATGTCACTACATTTGCCACTTCTGCCGGATTACCCAAACGTCCCAAGAGATGATAATCACTTGCTACAGCATCAGCTTTCGCACGATTTTGTCCACTCACTTCAGAAATCACTCTCGACCAAGTCCAACCTGGTGAAACTGAGTTGACACGGATACCATCTGGCGCAAAATCCATTGCCATCGATTTGGTCAGTTGTAAAATTGCCGCTTTAGAAACTGGATATAACCAACGTCCCGTTTGAGCGCATTGCGCTGAAATCGAGGTGAAATTCACCACTGACCCTTTATTTTTTTGCAAATCTTCATATACGGCACGCGTTAGCTCAACAATAGACACCAAATTGATATCTAATGCTTTTAACCAATCTGATCGTGGTGATTTGAAACCATCATCAAGATAGGTACATGCCAAGTTCACTAAATAACTGACTTCACCTAGATGATTTCTAATGCTGTTCACCGCTTCATGAATTGCGATGTCTGAAGTTAGATCAGTTTGTATAAACATCACTTCATAAGGATGTTGCGCAGCTATGGTTTTTCCGTAGTCATCAATGTCTAAAATGGCAACTTTAGCCCCTAAATTCACGAGACTTTGAACCACAGCCTGTCCAATCAACGTTGATCCACCACTGACAATGGCAACTTTATCTTTAATATTTAATTCCATTTTTTGCCCCATATATTTTGATTATTCGATTGGCTTACCAGCACTCGACTCCCAACTTGGCATCAAGCCATTTGAAGGAATATCTTCATCTAAAAGTTTTTTCGCTGTTTCTACACCTGCAACAGGCAATCCTTCTGGATTAAGTAATCCGATTTGGACAAGTACAGAAGCTTGATCCCAATAAATATGTTCGTGACAAAGTTTTGGACCTCTAAACTGAATGACCCCCAACATTGGAATTTCGACATATTTTCCAGTCGGTTTTACACCTGGTAATAACCAATCAATTTCAGTGTCGTGAGTGAAACTCATGATGAATTCATCCACAACCTGAGTAGATCCCACAGTTCTAGAAATTGAGGTGATTTTCATATCTTGAGGGTTTTGATGTACAAAATGATATCGATAGAATCGCGCTAACTGGCTATATCCCACACCACCTGTCAATGTTGGAATGTGATTCACATATGGTTGAGCGACCATCGTTGCCATGGTTGCTGGTACATCGCGCGTGTCGAACTCATGTCTGATATGCTCTTCCCACAATGCAACTAAGTCATAGTGAGGGCCAACCGTTTCATGTAATGCTGTTACGGTACGTTCATGGGCAAATCGCGCCGATGGTTTGTGATAATGATCGCTGTTCGGTCGTGCAAATGCGTGATCAACACCTTCATAAACATAAGCATGAATATGTTTAAATTGTGCGCATGCTTCAGTAATTTGATTTCGCGCTTCAGCTGGACAGAATTGATCAAGTTCAGCCATGTGTAGCACAAGCTTACCCTTCACATTCGAGAGTTCATCGAGCGCTTTTTCAATGCCTACACCGTAGTAAGCAACCGAACACGCTAAGTTATCAATACGGCATGCAGCCAAATATGCAAGTTTTCCACCAAGACAATATCCAACCACTGACTGACCCGTAGTCGTGTCACACGCATCTAAAGTCGTTAAAAAATCTAAACTTTCACGAATATCATTTACACCCTGATCTTCATCATATTGCTGATAAAGTTGAAAAGCTTTTTCAAAATCCTCAGGTGTATAACCTAAATCAATGTTTGGTGCAGTACGCCAAAATAGATCAGGGACTAAAACGGTATAGCCTTCCTCTGCGAGAAAGTCAGCTTTTGCTCGCATCGCTGCATTGATACCAAATATTTCATGACACAATACAATCCCTGGACCTTTCTTAGCTTCTGGGACTGCCAAATACCCTGAATAGCGATTCCCCGATTTGGTAGTGATCTCAATCGTTTGACCTGTCATTTTTTCTTCCCTAAGACATCGAATATGATCTGATCATGAAATGAAATGCGATAACAAACTGTCCAAAAGATGCGGAGACTATCCAGAGACTGCTGATTCTTTACACAAAGAATTTGCATAAATGGATATCGAATTTAATTATTCAATGAACGAAATTGAGTCGTTGGTTATAATATTGGTTCGACTCATTTATTTTTTGCTAAAAATAGATCTTATAATCGATTTACGCATTTTTTCTCATGCTAAGCTTGAGCAGTACTTCTTCGTTTCAAAATTTAACTACAGGTTTTTTTCAAAGATGACTTTAGATCAATCCAATATCGATCTTTCAACATTGACGCCAATGATGCAGCAATACATGACGGTGAAATTACAGCACCCGCATTCGTTAATGTTCTATCGTATGGGTGATTTCTACGAGTTATTTTTTGACGATGCGCATAAAGCCGCCAAAATTTTAGGGATTACCTTAACCCACCGTGGTAAAGCGAATGGACAACCGATACCAATGGCTGGAGTTCCGTATCATGCAGCAGAAGGATACTTAGCGCGTTTAGTTAAAAAAGGTGAAACCGTTGTTATTTGTGAACAACTTGGGGAAGTCACTGGTAAAGGACCTGTCGAACGTGGTGTAGTCAGAATTATTACACCGGGTACATTGACAGACGACGCATTGCTGAATGCCCATCAGAGTTCAAATTTAGTATCCATCTGTATAAAATCTGATGAAATTGGTATCGCCCTATTAGATCTCAGTGCAGGTATTTTTAAAGTCCAACAACAAAGTTTTCAAGCTGAACAACTTCCTCTAGAACTTGCGCGTCTTATGCCAAGTGAAGTTTTGATTGATGAGGATTTCAAGCATCCAGAAGTGGTTGAACAGATTAAGCAAATTCTTGATTGTCCCGTTACAAAACGCCCAAATGTAGACTTCAATCTGAATAATGCGCAAAAAACTTTATGTGATCAATTCGCCGTAAGTACATTATCTGGTTTTGGAATTGAACATCTTGAGTTGGCGAAAGCAGCTGCGGCAGCTTTAATTCATTATGCCAAAGATACCCAAAAGACGGCATTGCCACATATTCGTTCAATTCGACTTGAACAAAGCTCCGACTTTATTGCACTTGATCCTGTGACGCGACGAAATCTAGAGATTATTGATCCTTTGTTTGAGCATGGCACTTCATTATTTGATTTAACCAACCAATGCCAAACGGCTATGGGTAGCCGACTGCTTAGTCGAACGTTAATGCAACCGATTCGTGATACTGCGTTGTTGGATCAGCGTCTAGATGCGATACAAACCATATTATCTGGCTATCATGAAGCTCCAATTCGTCTGGTATTAAAAGAAATCAGTGATATCGAACGCGTACTCAGCCGTGTGGCATTAGGAAGTGCGCGACCACGTGATTTAGTGCAACTACGTCAAGCATGTGCTCAGATCCCATATTTACGCCATGCATTAGCACCAATGACCTCAACACAGCAATCCGCTTTAATCAATCAACTGAATGAGGAATTGGGTGACTTTAATGGTTTACATCATCGCCTCATGTCAGCCATTGTGGAAAACCCACCTGTTCTACTCAGAGATGGCAATGTCATTGCAAATGGTTTCGATCATGAGTTAGATGAACTCCGTCAAATACGCGATCATGCAGGACAATTTTTAATTGATTTAGAGATCAAAGAAAGAGAAACAACAGGTATAAACACACTAAAAATCGGTTATAACCGAGTGAGTGGGTATTATATTGAATTAACCAGAGCGCAAGCAGAACAAGCTCCTGCCCATTATATTCGTCGTCAAACATTAAAAAATGCTGAACGTTATATCACCCCTGAGTTGAAGTCTTTCGAAGATAAAGTGCTTTCAAGCGAATCACGTGCATTGGCTCGTGAAAAACTTTTGTTTGAAATGTTATTGGATGAATTGCGTCAAGATATTGCCAATCTTCAAATGATGGCGAGCGCTATTGCTCAACTGGATGTACTGACAAACTTCGCACATCTATCAAGATTATATAATTGGAATCGTCCGGAATTTAGCCCTGAAATTGGAATACACATTCAAGCGGGACGCCATCCCGTTGTTGAATCACTGATTAAAACCCCTTACACCCCAAATGATACTTATTTAGATGCACAGCATCGTATGTCGATTATCACAGGCCCAAATATGGGTGGTAAATCGACATTCATGCGTCAGACGGCGTTAATTACGCTCTTGGCATATTGCGGTAGTTTCGTTCCAGCGAAATCTGCCAAATTGGGACCTATTGATCGGATCTTTACGCGTATCGGTTCAGCAGACGATCTTTCTTCTGGCAAATCTACATTTATGGTGGAAATGACGGAAACTTCTCAAATTTTACATCATGCCACTCAACAATCTTTGGTATTGATGGACGAAGTAGGTCGTGGTACAAGTACTTATGATGGTTTGTCATTAGCTTGGGCTTGTGTTCTTGATTTGACGCATCGCATTAAATGTTTATGTCTTTTTGCAACGCACTATTTTGAATTAACAGAATTAGGCATGGATCCGTGTATTGATAATTATCATGTCACTGCGCAAGAAGTGAATGGTCATCTCATCTTATTACATAAGGTTCAAAAAGGTCCTGCAAGTCAAAGTCATGGTTTACAGGTCGCTAAACTAGCAGGTATTCCTCAAAACGTGATTAAAGAGGCTCAAGCTAAACTTAAAAAACTGGAGAAACTCCAACTGCAAACTCAACCTGTGCAAAAAGATTTGTTCTCTCAAGATTTATTTTCAAATAGTGAACCTGTAGAAAAAATTATTGAAGTTGAAAAAGTGGTTGAAATTCATCAACCTTCTCAAGTTGAACAACTTCTTTCAGAAATTATTGTAGATGACTTAAGTCCAAGACAGGCTTTAGACCAACTCTACCAACTCAAACAATTACTCCAAAAATCTTAGTTCAAGCACACTCAATCAATAAGCCAGCGATCTGCTGGCTTTTTTTAATCATGATTTTTGAAATCAGAGGCAGAATGCCTGAGAATTTGCAAATTAGTACGATCTCATCATAAATATTACTGATTTAGTAGCATCCCCTATATTAAATATCAAGAAAAGGAATTGTTAGTTTCGTTCAATTTGCCTAAAATACAGCATTCGTTATTAGAACCATATTTTTTAGGTAGCTGACGCCATGACCTTTGTTGTCACTGAAAATTGTATTAAATGTAAGTATCAAGACTGCGTAGAAGTTTGCCCAGTTGACTGTTTCTATGAAGGTCCAAACTTTCTAGTCATTAATCCAGATGAGTGTATTGACTGCGCGTTATGTGAGCCTGAATGCCCTGCTAATGCCATTTTCTCGGAAGATGAACTACCTGAAGGTCAAGAAGTCTTTATCGAACTCAATGCTGAACTTGCAGAAAAATGGCCAAATATTACTCAGATTGGTGATCAACCAGCTGACCGTGAAGAATGGAATGGCAAACCAAACAAATTGCAATATTTAGAAAAATAATCCAATGAGAGATCAGCTTCGGCTGATCTTTTTTATACCCAATTGGTACATTTATTTGCAATTTATACGCATTCTTGATAATCAATTAGCATAAAATAGAAACTTATTTGCTTTAGTAAAATTTATTTATAATGAAATTAATTTTGAAGGGCTTGTGCTCAATCAGTGCAATATCGTTGATATTGATTGGATGTACGTCCTCCCCTCAAAAAGGACGAACAATCGTCACCAATGATGGTCAACGCATATATATTCCACAAGAAAAAATAACCTATGAACGTCCAGCGCGACCAAAAGTCATGCCGAATTCTTATCGTGTTTGGCTGATACAAGGTAATAACCAAGCTCAAGCACGAGAATATGAACAATACTTAGAACGTAATAATGTTGGCAATATTATCCCAAGTTTTGAATTATTTAAATCAGCACGTGCTTGGCAGAAATGTGGTAAATCTGAATATATGGTTCCAAACCGTGAGCTATGGTCGAATCAGTTACCAACACTGAAAGTATTTAAATATCTCGTTGCAGCAAGGATTTTAACTGATTTTGAGGTTACATCTGTATATCGTGACCTTCCATTAAATCAGTGTGCTGGTGGCGCAGGTTCGTCTCGACACTTGTATAACTCAGCCATTGATTTCAGAATCGGTCCTGAATTTCCTCAGGCTGAAGATTATGCATTCATCGAAAATTCTAAATTTAAATTGTGCCAATTTTGGCAAAATTATGGTCAAAGCTTAAATATGGGCTTAGGTTTGTATGCGACTGGTCAAATACATATTGATACTCAAGGTTACCGAACTTGGGGACCCGATCTGACTCGAAATACATCTTTATGCCATTACTAATTTTAGATGATCACATTTAATTAAGAGGTCTTTGACCTCTTTTTTTTTGACTGATTTTTCAGCATCAAAGCATCAGAAATTTGCACATTCACTCGAAACGATTACAATGCACTGAACTCCCTACAGGTACTCAGTTATGCAACAACAATGGTCAGATATTGATGCTTATATTGAATCTCATCTGATGCCAGAAGATCCAATTTTAACTCAGACTCTACAAAATACAGCTGATAAGGGTTTTCCTGACCATCTAGCAGTTGCTGCTAACCAAGGCATGTTATTACAAATGTTGATTCAAATGAATCAGTGTAAGCGTGTGTTAGAGCTTGGAACCTTTGCGGCTTATAGCACCATGTGGCTAGCAAGAGCCCTTCCTGAGGATGGATATATTCTCACGATCGAGGGTCGTGATACACATGCAGCACTCGGTCAAGAAAATATCGACAATGCGAAATTAAAGCAAACGGTTGAATTAAAAGTCGGTCGCGCTGCGGATATTCTCAAATCTTTACCTGAAAATTTTGAACCATTTGACTTTATATTTATTGATGCTGATAAACAAAGTTACCCAGAGTATTTAGAACTATCACTTAAATTTTCACGCTCAGGTACCATTATTTTTTTAGATAATGTAATTCGCGCTGGTGATATTCTGGATGAAAAAAATGTCAAACCAAGCATCGAAGGTATTCGTGAAATGTACCGCATCATGCAGAATCATCCTCGACTACTGTCGAGTACAGCCTTACAAACCGTCGGCAGTAAAGGACATGATGGTTTTGCACTGGCGATTGTCAAATAAATCTTAATACTAATCATTAGTATCACTTAAAGGAGTATTCATCAATTTGAATACTCCTTTTTCTTGCACTAAAGCCCTGAAAAAGTTATCCCCGATTCCTGTTTGTATTCCTGTGGATAAAAATAAAATATTATGGCAAACACCTGATTTTCATACGTTTTAATAAAAAGATTATAAAATAATCAAACCATAAAACCCTATTATTCTAAAAATTTATCCACCTTCTATCAGTTAAGTTGACCGAATATTTATCAAGTAAAATTAATCAAAACTGATTGATCATTTAGCAACCAACAATGGAACGACTGAATTTCTAAATATATTGGTCGTAATACTGCCCAAGAAAAATTGTTTTACTTTACTGCGACTATAAGCGCCTAGCACAATTAATTGAATTTGATGTTGTTGCTGATAATCTAAAATATTCTCAGCGACATCTCCAAAACGATATTCAACAACCACATCCAATCCAGCTTCACGTAAATACTGAGCTGGGATATCAAGAATTTCAGGATGATCACCCACATAAAGCAAATGACACTGAAGTGTTCTTAATAAATCACTTTTAGCAACACGATGCATCATTTCTTTACAAGTCTGAGAATCTTCATAGGCGAAAATAAAACGTGTTGGTGGCTTAAAGGTTTCACCAACAGTTAAAACCGTACAACGAGCACCACGAATAAAATTCTCTACATTACTCCCTAAGCTTTTGTGTTTTTCCGCGGAGCGCTCACCTACTCGACCAATAATTGCAATATCATTTTCATTTAAAACATTGAAACTCTGTTCGAGGAAATCGCCTTTTTCTTGAATTTTTATCGGCGTAATACCATATTTTTCTTCAATCACTTCTGAAATATGTGAAAGAAGATTATTACTATAATCTAAAGCTAATTCACTTTGTTTTTGTTCTAATTCCGCGAGTTCTTTTAAGAGCATCGCATTACTTTCAAATCCAATCACACCACTAATTTCACCCAGATGATAACTTGCAGGATAGTAATCTAAAACCTGTAAAAGGACTAACTCACGTTTAGTTCGATCCGCAATCCAGGCTGCTGCTTCAGCTAAGGCATGAATACATGGGGATGAATCAATACACGCAATTACACGGTTCATGATTGCCTCACTTTGACATGATGTCTGATTGTTCTTTTCTTTAAACTATCATAGCTTTCGGGCAAATGAACATGGTTTATGTAATTTAATTCAATCTTTCGCGTTACGAATTATTCACGCATTCGTATAAATTGAGCTGGATTCCCTGCAACAACTTCTCTTGCCTGAATATCCTTAGTAACCATACTATTCATACCTACAATCACCTGTTCATGTATGGTCACGCCATCTTTTATACCCACATGCGCCCCTAACCAAACATCACGATGAATCTCAATGCCTTTTGAGCGTACTGCTTGCTGGTAAATAGGTTGATCTAAACTCATGCCATGATCAAAGGCATAAAGATGACAATAAGCTGCGATCCGTACTTGGTCATGAATCTTAATCCCAACGCGTCCACCATCTAAAATACAATGATGATTAATGGCGACTTCAGACCCAATTTCTAAAGGACCATGCAAGGTACAATCCGCGGCAATAAAAGTATTATCCCCAATAATAATCTTCCGACCACGCTCAGCAAAAATATGGGCTAAAGGGGAAATGAAACAATTTTTCCCAATTTCAACAGTCTCCATATCCATTAAATAGGCTTGATAATCTTTTTGCCAAGCTTCTGCCCATTCACGATGCTTTGCCTTGAGTGACCAATATAACCAAGGCATGTAATTCAAACGATGTTTATGCTGTTCTCGGTACTTGAGTAAAGGATCATGTTCCGTCACGTTCGACATCCTCTATATTCAATTGCTCACGTCCACGAGTCACATCTTGGATTTTCAGTTTAAACGGCTCAATTTCATGAATTTGCATACGTGCAGTAATCAATACTCCAGAATCAACATATTCTTCAATATATTCAATTTTTTGTTGATTTAACTCATATTGAAAAATAGACCACTCATTAAATTGGCATTTAAAATTTACAGTTTTCTTATCGATGAGTTCAATTTTTTCGACCTGTAATAAGCATTTCCCTGCTACACCTCCGTATGCTCGTACTAAGCCTCCAGTTCCGAGTTTGATACCACCATACCAGCGGTTTACCAATACAATAATATTAGTGAGCTCATTCCCTTCAATCGTTGCAAGTATGGGTCTTCCAGCTGTTCCTGAAGGTTCTCCATCATCATTAAAACGGACTTGATGCCCAATTTTCCATGCCCAGCATTGATGGGTCGTCGAGGCATCAAAATACTGGTTTAAAAATTCTTTTACATCCTGTTCATTTTCCACAGGTGCGGTGATCGCCTGAAAACGGCTTTTCTTAATATCTTCTTCATAGATATAAGTCTGAGCAAGAGTAAATGGCATGGTAAATTACAACAATTGAACTCAAATACATTATGCGTGATTCAATCATATTAAAAAACCCAATCAAAAGATCATTGATTGGGTTTTAAACAGACTGAAAAATAAAGATTATCGTTCGCGTAACGCTTCCTTCGCCTTATTGAATGGTTTCAACAGGTATTCAAGAATCGTTTTTTGACCTGTCTTAATATCAACCGTTGATACCATACCCGGCGTGATTGGGAAAGCTTG
This sequence comes from Acinetobacter sp. 24-47-66, assembly GCF_056779755.1. Classification (NCBI taxonomy): domain Bacteria; kingdom Pseudomonadati; phylum Pseudomonadota; class Gammaproteobacteria; order Moraxellales; family Moraxellaceae; genus Acinetobacter; species Acinetobacter sp. 24-47-66. The sequence goes on along the minus strand of NZ_JBWYIL010000008.1, from coordinate 40,580 downwards.
CCCAGCTTTGTTATAAAGCTTGTCTGAATCAGTACGAATATACACACGATAATAAAACTGATCTTGTTTAACTTCATCACGTAGCGTATCAGGAGAAATGACTGTTACCTCTCCTTTTAAGCCACCGTAAATTGAATAATCGTACGCAGTGATTTTAACTAAAGCTTCCTGTCCAGGATGAATAAATGCAATATCACGCGGTGAAATTCGCGCCTCAATTAAAAGTTGTTCATCCAAAGGGACAATGGTCATTAACTTACCATTCTGAGGAATAACACCACCCAAAGTCATCACATCAATTTCTTTCACTACACCGCGGACTGGTGCTTTAAAGATTGTACGATTCAGACTATCAGATTTACCTTTGATTACTTGTTGTTGAGTTTCGACATCAGTGCTCGCCTTAGATAACTCTTCGCGTGCCTGCACATAGTACTGGTTACGAATATCGTTAATTTGGTTGGTCAATTCATTTGCTTGACGTTTTAAACGTAAAACTTCAACTTCACTCGCAGCACCTTTGGCAACAAGCGGTTCTGTCATTCTCAATTCTTGCTGAACTAACGTAAGTGCTTGCGTTAGGCCAGCAATAGATTCTTCCATATTGGCACGTCTAGAACGATAAAGCTGAGTTTCTTCAGCAACCAATTTTGGAATTTTTTGAACTGATTCTGGAAATACCAGTGGACCACCATTCACTTCCGCACGTAAACGCGCAGCTGTTGCTTGCGATGACAGTAGTAACGATTCTGATTCACCCACATTTGAAGCAAATCGTGTCGGATCAAGTTGAGCAAGGGTTTGCCCTTTTTCAACAATATCACCTTCTTTAACTTCAAGTTTGGTTAGAATCCCGCCCTCTAAAGATTGAATCACTTGTTCTTTAGAAGTTGGAACCACTTTACCTGTACCATTAGAAACTTCTTCAAGTTTGAAAATAGCTGCCCAAATAATGAGTGCAAGCAAACCCAGACCAATAATCCAAATCGTAATACTGACCTTCGGTAATGGTGGCTCTAACTGAGACACTTTTAATGAACGTTGTTGTTTTAATTCTTCGCTCATGATTTAGCCCCTGAATTTGCTTGTTGCTGGCCAGAATTATTTAAAATTTGATCACGTGGGCCATCCATAACGATACGACCATCATTCACCACAATAATACGATCCACTAACTCTAATACTGCACGGCGGTGGGTTGCCACAACCAATGTGCGATGTCCAAGCCAGTTCTTCATATGATCAATTAATTGTTTTTCAGATACATCATCAATCGCAGCTGTAGGCTCATCTAACAACAGAATATTTGGCTGACAAATGAGGAGTCTTGACAATAAAAGTGCCTGACGTTGTCCACCTGAGAAGCCTACACCACCTTCTAAAATAATATGATCTAGTCCTTCTTTCTTTTCTTGAATGAAGTTGAGTGCACCTGTTACAGCAAGTGCTTTTAATAAATCATCATCGGTAGCTAATGGTGCACCTAACGTTAAATTTTCTCTGACTGTACCAAAGAATAGGTGCGCATTTTGATTCAACAAACCTACGTCACGACGAACGTCCGATGGGTCCAACAAGGTAATATCAATATTATCTAATTGAACTTTACCTTGAACTGCGGTTTGCATACCTGAAAGTAATTGAAGAATGGTCGATTTACCTGCACCGTTACGCCCAAGAATCGCAATTTTTTCACCTGGTTTAATTTCAAGTTTAGGAATCACAACACTTGGTTTAGGATCTTCTTCGCCGTATTTAAAGACCACACCATTTAATTCATAATGACCATTGAGCACTGATCGCTGAATCAATTGTGAACGCTCAGGATGGTCAACCTGTTTACTCATTAATTCATCAAGACTTTCTTTCGCCGTTTTGGCTTGCTGATAACGACCAAGAACACCAGTTACCTGTGCAATTGGCGCTAACATACGTGATGATAGAATCGAACATGCCACTAACGCACCAGTGGTCATTTCTCCATCCATTACCGCAAAACAACCCACCAATACTACAATTGCAAAGGTCAATCCCTGTAATTTTTGAGTCCAAAGATTCAATACGCCTACAATTTTACGTTGTTTCATGCTGATAGAAGCTGAAACATCATTCATGTGATTCCACTGATTTTGAAAGCGGGACTCTGCACGTAGCAGTTTAATATCTTCAATACCTTGAACAGCTTCAACGAGAATCGCATTTCGTATTGATGACTCACGCATACCCTCTTTAGCCAATTGCGCTAATTTTTTTTGCGCCAAAAGCCCTGGAATAATCATCAGCGGTACAACCACCAAAATTACCCAGAAAAGATTGCCACCAATAAGCCAAAAAATACCAAGGAACAGGAAGAAGAATGGTAAATCAGCAAAGGCGGTAATTGTTGTAGATGTTACAAGCTCACGCACACCTTCTAGTTCACGAATTTGTGAAATAAACGTTCCCGTGGATTTAGATCGTTCACTATTTTTAATACGTAAAGCATGACCAAAGACCCGATCCGAGACTCTTAAATCCGCACGCTTACCAATCATATCTGAAAGAATTAATCGTGAGTATTTCAATGCGAATTCAAAGATTGCAGCAAGTAATACACCACCTGCCAGCACCCACAAGGTTGGAATAGATTGTGCTGGAATAACTCGGTCATACACATTCATCGAGAAGACGATTGTCGCGAGTGCTAATACGTTTGCAAGCAATGATGCAAACATAATATCGATATAGCGTTTCCAATCGCGTAATACAATTTCCCAAAACCAGTTTTTTTCATATGGTTTAATGTATTCGTCAATACGCGCATCAGGTACTGAGGTTTCTGGTCTTAAAATATAGACTGAGTCGATGACATCTAATAATGTATCTACTGAAAATGTCTGCGCTAACCCTTCATCACCGCTCAGTTGAACACTTGCGTTACCTTGTGCATCTGCACGATCAATGACGCCAACTTGCCCATCTTTAAATCCGACCAATACCGGTAAACGCCACGGATTTAAAATATCAGGGCTAAAATCCACTTTACGGACATGTAAACCTACTTGGCGTGTCATAATTGCCAAGATGTCATCGACTGACTGGTTCTGATTCCAATTTAGTTCTAAGCGAATACGTTCAGCAGAGGTTTCAATTCGATAATGACGTGCAACCGTCAGGACACCTTGTAACCATGGTTGATAATTTATTCTTGTATTCATGGTTTCAATTCTACCCCTTGAATGGTCAAATTATTAAGTTGATATACATCGCGGCTCTTACCAGAAGCGGCAATATATTGAACTAAGTTTTCATAAATATCATAACGTGCAGTTTCAATATCTGAATTCGAACGGTGAATCGCTTGCTCAGCATTTAAAAGATCAACAGCTGTACGAGTGCCAAGTTTATATTGTTCTTGATATAACTCTTTCGTTCTGACTGATGTCGCTTGTTGATCAATTAATACTTTCATTTGTCGCTGTTTATTTTCAACTTGTTCTTGAGCACGACGAATTTCATCTATTGTTTCTAAATAAACTGCATTTACTTTTGCTTTGGCAGCTTCTTCTGCAAACGATGCCGCACGACTGCGTGAACTAATTGCACCACCTTGGAAGAAAGTACTATTTGCTTCAAGCATAATAGAACTATCTGTTCCATCGTCTTGATTGTTATTCGGATTACGTCCGTTGACTGCTTGACTCAATGTACCTTTAACATTTAACGTAGGATAACGACTCAATTGAGTTTGTTTTTTTTCTAATTCTGCAACATCAACTTCAGCTTTGGCAGCCATCATTTTCGGAATTTCGTTAAACTTTGGCTCTGAATAAATCTCTGAAGCCTTAATTAAACTCTCAGGTATCTCCCAGTTATATTTTGATATATCTGTTCCCATCAAAGTTCTAAGTCGTTGTTTAAATACATTGAGCTGTGTTTCTTGCAGAATTAAATTTGATTGTGCAGATTCATAATATGATTGCGCTTGAATTGGATCGGCCTGACTGCTGATACCTGCCTCTGCACGTAAGTTAGCAATTTCTCGGATTCGTGATATACCAGCAATTTGCTCACGTGCAATACGTGTAATTTCTTCATATCGCTTAATATTCACAATGGCAGAAGCCACTTCAAGAGCAATTTGGTCAATTGTGACAAGAACTTGAGCTTGGCTCAACTGTAACTTGGCTTCTTCTGTACTCACTAGTGATTTTTGTTTACCAAAGTCAAAAAGTAGTTGTGTCGCATTGACATTAAATAATTGACGCCCTCTTTCTCCTGAAGTCATATCTCCAGTTGAAACACCTGCACTCAACTGTGGGTAATAACCTGCTTTAGCAACATCAATAAATGCATTTTGTGATGCGAGTGAAGAAACACTTTGTGTCACTTCAGGATGTCTAGCTACTGCGATCTTGATCGCATCGTATAAACTTAACGTTTGTTTATCAGCCGTACCATTCACAAGTGGCATCATAGATATTGGAGCACTTGGCGAAGCTTGTGTCGTGATCACAGGCAATTGCTCAACCTGTTTAGGATCAAAGCTAAAATCACTCAGTTCATTTAACTTAACTTGTCTAAAGTCATCATCAGCTTTAGGTTTAAAAAACTGATCCATATTTGATTTTAATGCAGTTAAACTGAATTTTTTCTTTTCTTGCGGTTCAGCATTCACCGTATTGTATTTTTGTTCGGATACGACTTTATCAGCTTTAGGCTTAATATTTACAACTGGCTTAATCGACTGCGATTGTTCAGATATTTTCGCTTTCTGCTCTATTGGTTTTGAATAAACAATTGTAGGTTTATTTACAGCCAAAGCACTAGTCTGTTGTTGAACGATCAAGTTTGGACGCTCAATTACATTCTGTGTTTCTAACTTATTATGAGAACCTGATTTAAAAGGCCAAAAAGCTTTGGCTTTAGATACAAGACTTTGACGATGTTCAACTTGTGCTACTGTTGAAGGTGGAGCTTGTCGCAAGTTGTTTTGGCTGTTAATTTGTTGATCATTAACAATCTTCGGTTTTGGTGTACTAGACACTTTCAATGAAGATTCACTCACCGATTTTTGTAAAGACGGTGTCAAAACTTTTGTATTTGAAACATTGCCAGCAGCTTGGTGATGACCCTTATCCAGCTTAGTTTTATCTTTGCCTATATTCCCAATAAATGAAAAGAGTTTACTTTTTGGTTTTTCTGTTTTGTCTTCTGAAACCGATGTTTCATTATTTAGTAATTTTGCGTGTTGCGCCTCAATTAAAGATTCTGTTAGTTGATTTTGGATCTTTGGTTTAAGCGGTTTTAAAACCTGACGAGTGTCTTTAGTAGCGGGTTGTACAGTAGATGAAATAGTAGGTTTTAGAACATTTGGCGCTGAAGCCTCTTCAATATCCTGCTTTACCTTTAGCAGCAATACTTTTGGTTCAGATGCCGCTTTTTCACGCTTAACAAATGCAAAAAAAGATTTCTTTTGAGTCTTTTCCTTCGACTCATTCTGAGACTGCGAATTAGATAAAGGTGTAGTGTTAACTTGAGCAATTTCATTTTCGACTATGTCGTCTAAATCAGGAACTTGTTCAATAACTTTAGGAACAAGAACCTGTTCTTTCACTTGCTCTTTCGAGATTTTGGATTTCGATTGGAATAATTTAAAACGTGGCTTTTCAAGCTGTTCAGGTATATCTTCAACAGTCTTTTTTTCCAAACTAAAATTGATTTTGGGTTTTTGTAATTCTGCTGTTAGTGCACGTTGGGTATCGTCAATTGCTAGAGGAGCGATTGCATCTTCAGCATGTACTTGTGTCGCACATAAACTGATCGCAAACAGCGTGATATACCCCATATCCTTCTGACTTAATTGATGTTTAGCCACTTGTAATCTCTATTAAAAAGTGTGAACTACGTCACATAAAATCAATCGTATTCTACAATGATTTTTATATTATTTCTGCGTCAATTGTAAACTTACGATTTGTTTGAGTTAATTTACAGTCTAAATATCTATAAAACAACATTATTTTATAGATATCACACTATTTTTTTAAACTGTGAAATCATCACCTAAATAAACTTTACGGACAGTTTCATCCATAAGTACTTGATCTGGTGTTCCTTCCGCAATGACAGATCCTTCGCTGACAATATAAGCATGCTCACAAATCGCGAGCGTTTCGCGAACGTTATGATCTGTAATAAGCACACCTATTCCTCGTTCTTTTAAATTGCGAATGATATCTTTGATATCACCTACAGAAATTGGATCTACCCCAGCAAAAGGCTCATCAAGGAGCATAAACTTAGGATCGGCGGCTAATGCTCGAGCGATTTCAGCACGGCGACGTTCCCCCCCTGACACACTCATCCCCAAAGAATCTTTAATATGTGTAATTTTAAAGTCTTCTAATAACTCTTGAAGTCTCTCTTTACGTTGTTGCTTATTAAGATCCTTGCGCGTTTCAAGAATCGCCATAATATTATCTGAAATACTCAATTTACGAAAAATTGAAGCCTCTTGTGGCAAATAACCAATTCCATGACGAGCACGCTCATGCATTGCAAGATCCGAAAGATCAAGATTATCTAAATGAATTTCACCTTTGTCCATTCGAACCAGTCCGACTACCATGTAAAAGCTTGTCGTTTTTCCCGCCCCGTTCGGTCCAAGCAAACCAACAATTTGACCACTCTGCATACTAAATGAAACATCTTTCACCACCCAGCGTTTACTATAAACTTTGGCAAGATGTTTAATTTTTAATGTTTGGATTGGTGATTCATCGACGCTCATTAATCACGTACTCCAGAGAATGATTTTGAGGCAGAAGGAGGAATTATAATTTGTACGCGACCTTTTGAACTACCCGTTTCACTACTGCCACCGCCTACAACTTCGATATCCCCCTTATTCATACTGTAACGCAAAGTGTTCCCACGAATACTTGCGCCATCTTGATACAAATATGCATTGCCCGACAAAGTAATAATGCCTGTATCAGCGTTATATACAATTTTAGAGGCTTCACCACGTGCAATGCCACGTTTAGACTCTAATTGTTGTTGGAACTTTGCAGGAGAACCTGACGCATTTACCGAGCTAATTTGGCGATTGGCATTGAGATTAGCAACTATAGAGGCTGCATTTAACTTGAAAGTACCTTGTTCAACAGAAACATTCCCCACATAGGTCGTTATACCTGTTTTGTCATTATAGGTCGCACGATCAGCTAAAAGCATGATGGGTTGATTACGATCACTTGGCAATGCAAATGCCATAACAGAAATAGAACTGAGTGCCACCATTGCTATTGCTTTAAGCATTTTCGAACCTGATAAATAAGAAGGTTTAGTTTGGTGCATACTTTCCTCGAATATTTTTAAAATCGTACTGACCTTCATTCAAATCTGCTTCTAAGCCTTGGCTGACAAAATCTGCATTTGGTGTTTGTACAGTAACTTGCTCAGATGTTTCAAGCTTTCTTGTTTTTGGATATCCTGTAAGCGCATCGGTTCGAAAAACCATTTTGCCCATTTCTCCTTGCTTGGTTGCAACAACATCTCCAGATAACACAATCTTCTCATTGTCATTGAAACCATGTGCTTGTTTAGCATAAAACGTAGCGTCTTCTACATTATCAGTAAACATGCTGGCATTTAAATTCTGCAAACTTGATGTTTTCTGTTTCATATCTTGGTTCAGCTCATCCACTGTAGCCTTAACATAAAGCATGCCTTTTTCATCAGTTTGCAAAAGATTAATATTCTTTGCTGAATATGTCATCGATTGAGCGGATGAACCCTCTAATTTTTTCCCTTTACCGCTGTAATAATAATAGCCACCACTTATAGCAGCGACAATAACAGCAGTAATGTATAAAACTTTAGTATCCATAAATCATCAACTATATTCAGCGTTCATATCAACTGTGTATTAATGCGTTACAGCCAAATATTTTTCAAGAAGTTCATGGTAAACCCCTTTTGACAACAATAACATGTCACAAATTTCACGCACAGCGCCACGACCACCATAAGCTTGGGTTACAAGGTCTGCACGACGACGAACTTCAACATGACCATTTGGCACTGTTACTTTCATTCCCGCAATCGCAAAAGCTGATAAATCTGGCCAATCATCCCCCATATACAAGCAATCTTCTGGTTTTAAACCCAGTTGCGTACAAGCTTGCTGTAAGGCAGTCCCTTTGTCTTCACGCCCCTGATAAACTAAGTCTACACCTAAATCATTCATACGCTTTGTCACAATATTGCTTTGGCGACCGGTAATAATGACAACTTTAATTCCAGCTTGCTGAACAAGTTTCATCCCAAGTCCATCACGAATATCAAATGACTTAATTTCATCACCTGAGTTCGTCAACGTTACAAAACCATCACTTAGAATACCATCCACATCCAAAACCAACGCTTCGATATGTCGTGCTTGTTCTAACAATACATAAGATGCCATGAATTAATTTACCCCAGCTTGAATTAAATCGTGCATGCTAATCACACCAATCACTTGTTTGGCATCATTGACTACTACAAATTGATTGATTTTTTTAGCATTCATTTGCTCTAGCGCTTCAACCGCTCTTGCTTCTTGTGAAATGGTTAGAGGATTTTCAATCATAACCTTTGATACAGCAAGATTAACATCAAAACCTTGTTGCTTATCAATGAGACGTCGCAAGTCACCATCCGTAAATATACCTAACAAAACATCATTTTCATCCACAATTGTGGTTAATCCGAGACGTTTGTTAGATATTTCGTATAGAACTTTATTCATTGGTGTATCTGGTGAAACTTTTGGTAGAGATTCACCCACGTGCATCAGATGTTTAACATGCAACAGTAATCGTTTACCGAGTGCACCAGCTGGATGCGACATCGCAAAATCATTTGCAGTAAATCCACGTGCTTCAAGTAAAGCAACCGCTAAAGCATCACCTAAAGCTAAAGTCGCTGTCGTGCTTGAAGTTGGTGCCAAACCTAATGGGCATGCCTCTTGAATATGACCAAGTGTGAGCGCAACATCAGCGTTCTGTGGCATTGGTCCACGGTCATCACCTGAAATTGTAATCAGTGGCACACCCAAATGTTTGATGAGTGGCATTAACATCATGATTTCGTCACTTTTACCAGAGTTCGAAATCGCGATCAGTACATCTCCACGCACTAACATCCCTAGATCACCATGGCCAGCTTCACCTGGATGCATAAAGAAAGACGGCGTTCCTGTTGATGCAAATGTTGCAGCCATTTTTCGACCGATATGACCAGATTTCCCCATACCAGTGACCACTAAACGACCTTGACACTGTAGGATAATTTGACATGCTTGGGAAAAACGATCATCAATCTGATTGGATAGTACCGATAAAGCTTGACGCTCAATCTCCAAGGTTTCTTTTGCAACCTTTTGAAAATCAATTGGATATATAGTATTTTCAGAATTCAAATCTGGGCACCTTGAGGCTGGATTCAGCCACAATTTCAATCATTAAATTATTCTTCATATATTAACATAAGCATGCAAGTATCTTTTTCTTAAATGTATAAATTTCATTTGCATAGATTTTTTACGCATAAAACTTTGTGAAAGATAAGCCTTAGGTTAAGATGAACCACCATTTTTTTAGCTTTTTGAAGACCTATGCAACCATTTGTTCTATATAACTCAGAGCAACGAAAAAAAGTTGAGTTTGTACCACGCAAAGAAGGACATATTGATATGTATGTCTGTGGGATGACAGTTTACGACTACTGTCATATCGGTCATGCTCGGGTTATGGTTGCATTTGACTATATTATTCGTTTTCTTCGTAGCCAAGGTTGGAAAGTTAAATATATTCGCAATATTACTGACATTGATGACAAAATCATTGCACGTGCAAATGAAAATGGTGAAAGCATTACAGCACTCACTGATCGCTTTATTCAGGCAATGAATGAAGATGCTGCCAATTTAGGATGCTTGGCACCTGATGAAGCACCACGTGCGACAGAGTACATCGATCAAATGCAAAATATGATTGGTACTTTGGTCAATAATGGCACTGCATATCCTGCGTCAAACGGCGATGTGTACTTCGAAGTTGAAAAATTTAAAAAATACGGGCGTCTGTCTGGTCGTAAACTCGAAGACATGCAAGCAGGTGCTTCCGAACGAGTCGATGTTGAAGTTGAAAAGAAACATCCTTTCGATTTTGTGCTATGGAAGCATGCAAAAGAAAATGAACCTTCTTGGAAATCTCCTTGGGGGAATGGTCGTCCAGGTTGGCATATCGAATGTTCAGCAATGTCTACATGTTGCCTTGGTAATCATTTTGATATCCATGGTGGTGGTTCTGACTTAACCTTCCCCCATCACGAAAATGAAATCGCACAAAGTGAAGCTGCAACTGGCGAACAATATGTAAACTATTGGATGCACGTAGGCTTTATCAATGTCGATGGTGAAAAAATGTCTAAATCTTTAGGCAATTTTTTCACGATTCGCGATGTCATGGAAAAATTCCATCCTGAAGTTATTCGTTACTTTATCGTTTCATCACACTATCGTAGCCCTGTGAATTTTTCTGATACTGCGCTTAAAGAAGCTAAAAACACATTAAGTCGTTTTTATCATTCATTTAAAGCATATCAACAGATATATGGTGCCGAAATTAATTCGCAATACGATGAAGCACTCGTTGAAAAGTTTAATGCAGCAATGCGGGATGATTTCAACACATCAGAAGCGATTGCGGTACTGTTTGAAATCAATAAAGAATTAAATCGTGCCGTAAAAGACGAACTTGCTGAACAGGCGGCCATATATTATGCCACCTTGCGCCATCTGACCAATATCTTAGGTCTTGTTCAACATAATGTTGATGAATTCCTAAAATCAGATATTGGTCAAGAAAGCTCATCTTTGAGTAATGATGAAATTGAAGATCTCATCCAACAACGCAAAGATGCCAAGAAAGAGAAAAACTTTGCACGTGCAGATGAGATTCGCCAAAATCTTCTTGATCAAGGCATTGTACTTGAAGATACGCGTCAAGGAACTTTATGGCGACGTGCTGATTAATTCATCAATTAAGTTTTGGAAGTGTTGACAGGGTGTGCAAAATCACTATAATTCACACCATATTGCGGGAATAGCTCAGTTGGTAGAGCACAACCTTGCCAAGGTTGGGGTCGCGAGTTCGAGTCTCGTTTCCCGCTCCAAAATTTTAAAAGCCTCAATCGAAAGATTGAGGCTTTTTTTTATTGACTTAAATTCTCAAATAAAGTCGACCTAGATTAAATTATTTGAATGAGTCAATTGAACACTTCAACAATACAGGTAACAGACAAATTATTTTAAAAAATGAGATTTAAATGAAAGGTTAGAAACCAAAAATTTAGAAATCGATTACTGTATTAATGCAAAACAATAGTTTCAGCTATTATAGTTAGTAATAGTCTTGCACATATTAATTTTAAGGCACTGAAAAATTAGGTCCAAACACGGAATCAGTTCTTAGTAATGCTAATGCATGGGAGGGCTACGCTAATGAAACTGAAATGTTCTGTCAGTCAAGCATTTTCTTTTTAAAGTCTAATCACCAACTAAATAGTTCAACCGTGATACTTACTCATATATGGAAACACGTAGCAAATACAAATAAGCTAGAATACACATTAGCAATTCGTTTTGGATTAGAACATGATGTTCACCACATGAGAATCTATTATCTGCAATAAGCTACCACACAAGAATTTACGTTCTCTTTCAGAAATATTTAAAAAAAGTGTTGTGAAAGAAGCAACATTAATCTTTGCAGAATTTAAAAGTCATGAGTTTAAAACCAGGTTTGGAAAACTTTCGCTATTCAAGATCTGATTGGACTCAAAGGGACTTTAGATGATCTTAATATTAGTGTTGTAATGGCTAGTGCGGCAGTATTATAGATAAAAAATAGTGGTGAAAAAATCAACCGAGCAATGTGTAAATTACTCTTCAACCAAGATTATAATTCAAAAATGCTCAAGGTTTTAGCTGAACAAGGAATTTATCCTGATGCTTAAAAATTCACATTTATTAATAGTTACTATTTTAACTGCTGCATTGTTTGCTACTGGATGTAATTCATCGCCTTCACTTCAACAAGAAGTGGATATTCAAGCAAGTTTTTTACCTACAATGTTACGTATTGATGGAAATATTTTTGCTTTAGCTAATCAAACCTCCCCAAATAATTTAACAATGGAGTTATTCGAATCTACTCTTCTAAAAGCAACTCTGCTTCGTAAGTATGAAAAAGAAGCCAAAAATAACTTCAGTCTAGAAAAAGATCGTAATCCTGTTGAGCTTAACTCTATGTGCTTAATGACTAAATTTCTACTCAATAAATCTTATATTGAAAAAGCTAATTTAAACTCGGAGTTCTATGAAGATATTTATGGTTGGATTAATACCAAAAATAAACTTTGGTCAAATTTATTAAAAGATACTACCGCTGGAACGTTTGAATATCCATGTATCGTAAAACAATCAAATATCCCGAACTAGTTCATTCTTATGTTGCAATTAAGCACTTATAAAGTGCTTTTTTATTGACTTAGATTCTCAAATAAAGTCGACCTAGATTAAATTATTGGAAGGAGAAAAGAGAAGCTAGCCGACCAAAGTCAAAGTTGCTCCACGCGCAATCACTCTCGAACTTGAACAGGTTTTCATCTTACATTCACGCTTTTTTTGATAATATTAATTACTTTAATGCTCTTTTTTAGGCTAAAAGCATGAGATTAAATGCTGACTTCTCTCAACCTGTAATAATTACTCCAGAGGATTATCAATGGATTCAATCCCCAAGAGGCGAAGTTAAACGAATGATGTTTGATCGTGTTGGCTTAGAACAAGCAAGAGCAACCAGCCTAGTTGAGTTCCCTTCAAATTCTCAGTTCCCAGAGCATCAACACCCCTTCGGTGAAGAAGTTCTAGTGTTAAACGGGACTTTTACTGAAGATGATCATCAGCACTATCCATCTGGATGGTATATGCGAAATCCTCACCTTTCTAAACATATTGTCTCGAGCTTAGATGGATGTCTGATCTTGGTGAAACTCATGCAAATGTCTGAAGAAGAAAAAGTAGCTACCCGAATTGATACTCGTGACGAGCGAAACTGGACCTATTTTAACAACAGAAAGATTTGCCAACTGTTTCAATCTGAGCATGAACACACCTTTCTCGAAAAACTCGAAAGCCAACAATTTTTCGAATCAACATATCATAACGGTATTGAAATTTTCATTATCAAAGGTAAATTGGTGATGAATGAACGAAATTATTCAGCCGGTTCGTGGATGAGGTTTCCGATTCAACATCGTATTGAAATCAAAGCAGGTGGTTCTGGCGCTTTGATTTATGTAAAAAAAGATCATTTAAAAAATATATAAACCCAAAAAAACCCAATACATTATTGGGTTTTTAAGCTAGTGCATTGATTAAGACTCATCATATGCGCTTTTTTTCCAGACACCCATATCAATAAGCTTCTGAATTTGCTTATCAATCACTTCCGCTTTATATTCGTCGTGATGTCCCTGTTTTTGCTGTAAATACAAATTTTTAGGATATATATTATTTTTATAAATTAATTGTGCGCATTCTGCACGTATATCTTTCATCCAATTGGTCACCTGAGCGTGTGTACGATGATAACGAAGTGCCTCAATATCGACTACACCAGTCACATAGGTAGATCCATTGGTATCATGCTGTTTACCCACAATTTTACCCTTATGGTCCACAATCATAGAAAGACCACCACCACAATCGATCGGTGCTAATGTATTTTCATCAAGATACATCCCACCAATATTAGGTGCTACTACATACATATTATTTTCTAAAGCACGAGCACGATTGGAGATTTCAAATACATCATTTTCAGTAAATGAAGCTGGTAAAGATGCACGATAGACCACTTCAGCACCATTCATCGCTAGGCCTCGACCATTTTCTGGAAAATTACCTTCCATTGCCATCATGATGCCCAATCGACCAATTTCCGTATCAACTACTGGCCAAAATGATTGAAGCTCTTCGCCATATTTTTTTACCCACTCATCATACAAATCATGAGGTGATGCTGAACGCTCGCATGGCAATAAAGCAGACATTTTGTGGTGTTTTAAAATAATTTCGCCTTGAGGATTTATAATAAATCCGACATTGAACATAATGCCTGGCCAATCCTCATTTTTAGCTTTGGCTTGCGCCATGATAAAAACATTATGCTTTTTAGCTAATTCACCTAAACGATCTGTTTCAGGGCCTGGTATATCGATCGCACCATCATCCAAGAATTCTTGAATATCAACATCGAGTGCTTCATCGTTGAAGCCCTGTAATGCTCCCTCTGGGAGAACCAACAGTCTTACTGGAATATCTAAAGAACTCAACCATAATGCACCGGATGTAAGTTCCTCTAAATGAGAGATATTTTTCATAATATCTGCTCTACAACTTGTGCCCCATATTGTTGGAACTAATCCTACTACACCATAAGGTTTGATCATTTTGTTTTCCTCTAAATCCATTCAGTTTTTTTAATGTACTTAAAAATTATCAGTGTGCTGATAATTATGCAAGTTCAAAAACCAAATAATTTAGAAAATTATTCTTCATTAATTTTTTTCATCCATTTCCTTACAATTCTTATTTCACTTTCACTAAAACCATCGACTAAAGAATCTTCTAAACGATCAATAGCATCACCACAATCTTCCATAAGTTTTTTCCCTAAATCTGTTATCTCAATTAATTGAATTTTCTTATTCGTAGAATGAGAAGTTTTGTAGAGAATATTTTGTTTTTCTAATTTTGAGATCATCAAATTTACTGTTTGCGGTGTTAATGAAGCAAAACGTGCTATTTCCGCATTTGTGAAACCTGGGTAAGTCAAAATAATTTTCAAAATTGTGAACTGTGGTGGAGTGATTGAATATTCAGCAAGTACACGCTCCATTTTTAAACGATATACATGGGATGTCTTTCTTAATAAAAATCCAAGGTAACCCGATTCATTATCAAATATTTCAGGTGAATTCGTATTTTTTTTAAACATACCTATTGCCCTTTTATAAAATCATAAATATTATCAGCATGCTGATAAAAAAGTATTTGAGTTTAACTTTGCATTATATATGACTAATGCTGCTGAAATTTGAATACCTAGTCACAGTTTAGCTAAAAAAATAATGGAATAAAAATCAAACCCTTAAGGATATAGGATACGAAAATGCAGAATACTCTAATGCTGAAGAACCCGCTTCGGTCAAAAAAAATACGAGATACGCTTGGTACGTAGTCACACTATGTATGTTGGCTTATATATTTTCTTATATTGATCGACAAATTTTAGTCTTGATGATTGAACCGATCAAAGCAGATTTAAATTTAACTGATACTCAGTTTAGTCTATTGCACGGTTTAGCTTTTTCCCTATTTTACGCATTTATGGGATTGCCTATCGCTTATTTAGCAGACCGATTTTCCCGACCAAAAATTATTGCAATTGGCATTATTTTTTGGAGCTTAGCAACAGCGGCTTGTGGTCTAAGTAAAAACTTCATTCAACTTTTTCTTTCAAGAATGGGGATCGGCATTGGTGAAGCAGCATTATCACCCGCAGCATATTCCATGTTTAGTGATATGTTCAGTAAAGATAAATTAGGTAAAGCCGTTGGTATTTACTCCATTGGTTCTTTTATCGGTGGAGGGATGGCTTTTCTCGTTGGCGGCTATGTGATCAGCTTATTAAAAGATGCAGCGTTTATTGATGTTCCTCTACTCGGCATGATGAAGGCTTGGCAAGTTGCCTTTATTCTTGTTGGATTGCCAGGTATTTTTATTGGTCTTTTATTTATTTTGACAGTAAGAGATCCGCAACGAACAGGACAAAAACTCGATGCCTCAGGCAATGTCGTAAAAGTTAAATTTACGGATTCGTTTAAATTCTTATAAAAGCACAGTAAGACATTTACTTGTCACTATATGGGCTTCACATTCTATGCAATGGCATTGTTTTGTGTCATGAGCTGGTCACCTGCATTTTATATGCGTAACTTTGGTCTAAGTCCTGTTGAAACAGGTTATATGTTAGGAACGATTCTACTTATCGCAAACACATCTGGCGTTTTCTTTGCAGGCTGGTTAACTGATTATCTGACAAGTAAAGGTCGACGTGATGCTGCAATGTATGCTGGTTATTTAGGTGGTTTAGGAATTATCTTACCGATTATTAGCTATACATTAGTAGACTCACTGTGGTTATCTGTTGCTATTTTTACAGTGGCTATGTTCTTTGCATCTTTCCCAATGCCAACCTCAACAGCAGCTATGCAAATTTTAGCTCCAAATCAATTACGAGCTCAAATTTCTGCAATTTTCTTGTTAATCAGCAGCTTAATCGGTTTAGGTATTGGAACAACTTTAGTCGCATTAATTACCGATAAAGTATTCGGAGATACCAACATGGTGGGTTATTCAATTTCAATCGTAGGTGGGTTCTCAGCGCTATTGACGATTATTTTACTTAAAACAGGATGTAAACATTTTGTGAAAAGTCTAGATGTAGAAAAAGATGAAATGGTCAGATAAGACGTGATTTGAGCAAAATAGCATAAAACCATTTTCTTAAATCTAAGCTCAAATTTGGTTTATTTTGGAAAAAGAACTCGAACATCTGTTCGAGTTCTTTTTTCACAACTGAAAGCCAGTAATGATTAAACTAATTAGAAGGCGAGAAAAAATAATCAACGTCTACTTCTTGCAAGCCAAAGCCGCATTATGATGATTACCCATGTCCGATGCCCGATTAAATAAAAATAAATGACGTACCCCGTGTCAGGTCAAGGCTTTCAACATTTTTCGTTTGAAGAGCAGATTATTCTCCCTCAACAACTTGAATAAAAATCACTCTCAAATTTACTAAAATGCGTTCAGGACTGCTGAATAAGGAAAACTCACTTCCAGAAGCTGATTTAACTTAACTCATTCAAAGTGTGATTATTGTTTGAAGATATGATGCCGAACCATATAGCGCTAACAAAAAAAGAATATTGTTTAGGTGATCAATCAGATGAGTGCGTAATTATTATTTATACTCATCTCTGAATCAGATTCAGTCTTACAACTTTTGAGTAATCGCAAAAAAAAGACTCGGCCTTAAAAGTCCGAGTCAGGTTGTAGTCAAATATTGAACATTTTTTAAGAAAGATTTACTTTTTGAATACCATTTCTACCTGGGAAATCCTTGGCTAAAGATCGGGCATTAGGCATTTTTAACCATAATCTTAATAATTTTCTTCGCTTTGAGATGTCTTCATCATCTACAAATGACGATCGTGAATGCATTACACAATAGTTATTACAGAACTGCATATCACCCGGTTCAAGCATCATATCTAGTCTGAGATCAGGATCTTGTATGTACTGATCGAAAATATCAAGTGCATCGACTTGAACTCTGGATAAAGGGATTCCTTTTCGCTCATGCCCAAGTTCAATATAAGCTCTTAAATAGCGACAGCTTAATTTGTTTTCATAATAACTAAAAATTGGTGTCAAGGTAGGTTCTAGATCTCCCAAATGATCACAATATGTTGGATGATAATAATAACCAAGATATTCAGGATAATTTTCTAAAATTCTATTGTAGACTGTGGCAGCACTGACGAGACTACTCAATCCTCCACTCTTTGCTTTTCTAATTGATAGCAATCCAACTACGTCAGATAAGTCAGTGTGGTAAGGGAGATATGCGTTTGTTTCATAAACTCGCGTTGATTTGTTGTTAAGATCACCAACGTTTTCTACTTTACCCAATAAATCGCCTTTAGGATTTTGGGTAACGGGTTGACCCATATACATGCCAATTAAATAGTAAATAATCGCCAATTGGCGTTCACTAAATTTAGAGACATCTAAACCTTTTAATAGAAAGAAACCATATCCATTCTCAAGCTCATCGGCATATTTTTTAAATTCAGATAAAACTTGTGAATTATTAATCGTTAAATGCGTGTTATTCAATTGATCAATTTCTAGATCTTGTTGTTCTATCAATCGCAAATTTTGGCTTAATTCATGAAGCATTTCTTCGCTTAAATAATAAATCCAATCTGTCTGATTTTTTAGGTCTTTGCCCACCCATGCCGACTTATGACTGATTTTTTCTTTTAATATCGTATTCATCGCAATCTATCCCTGAACTAGTGTTTATTTTCCTGCATTTTTCGAACCATTGCATTAAAAAATTTATCTGCAAAAGCACTTTCTTGAATTAACATTTGAGTTAAGTCTGCACACTTCTGTTTTACGATATGATCTAATTCAACATCGTCACCACGCATTGAATCCGCTTGGCATTGTATTTCTGCGGCTCGTTGAACTGTCCAGAGTAGGAAAAAAGCTTTTTCAATCGTACTCTCTCCCACAGCTACACCATGATTTCTAAGTACCAGAATGTGATGATCACCTAAACTTTTGATCATTCTTTGTTTTTCTTCTTCGAATAGAGTAATGCCTTCAAAGGCGTGATAACCTACCCGCCCATATAACTGCGCACCATAAAAATTGTCATTTTTAAAGCCATCTTTCTTTTGTGCAATGGCACTGATTGGTGTGGTATGTGTATGTATTAAACATCGAATATCATCACGAGCACCATGAACAGCACTATGTAAAGCAAATCCTGCAGGATTGGCATCATATTCAGAATGAATCACTTTATTACCGTTTAAATCTACTTTTAATAAATTTTCGGGTGTGATTTCCGTATAGTTCAAGCCGAAAGGATTTACTAAATAATAGTGTTCAGCTCCTGGTAAACGCGCTGAGACATGATTAAAAATTGTTTCCGTCCAACCAAAATAATCAATAAGGTGATAACAATTCGCTAATTTAACTCTGAGCGCCCATTCAGCTTCAGAGACATTCAATACATTATTTTTCATCTTCATTATTCCTTGTTCTGGCTTGTTCGCTTAAATAGACCGTTAATTCATATATAAGTTTGGATGTCGGCATCGGACATTCATAAGCATCTGCCAATTCAAATACAGCTTCTGCAATGGGTGCTAACTCTAAAGGGCGATGATTTTTGTAGTCATGCCACATTGATGTATATGTTTCCCCCATCTCTGAACCCAATTTTAAAAATGTGTTTGGGTCGATATTGATACGAGCGCCATAGCAAGCCGCAACAGCTCGAACTTCATATAAAATTTGTTGCGTAATTCGAGTTAAATTGTGATCAGCATAAATTTTACTTAGCGGAGCATCAGCCACAACCGATAATGGATTGGAGCTCAAGTTAGCCATAACCTTGGTCCAAATTTGATCTCGGATGTTCTCTACGCGTCGTGCTTCGATACTTGTATTTTCAAACAATTCAACAAGCGCATCTAATCGTTCAGTCATTTGATGAGTCGGCTCACCAAAGATCAACAAATATGGATTGTCTGATTTAACCTCATTTCCATTGACACTTTGCGCTGTAATAAATACGACAGCGCCAATTAAATGTTCTAATGGAAAATGGTCATTTAAAACGCCCTGTTGATCTAAACAATTTATCCTTGATTTTTTAGAGTTATTCTCTAAACCGTAAAAATACCAAAAGGGTATTCCATTCATTAACGGCACGATGACTGTCGCGTTATGCATATAACGCTTCAGCTGAGTTGAAATTTCATATAAAGCGTTAAACTTCGTTGCTATAAAGATAAAATCCTGTTTTTCAATGCATTCTTCAGTATCCACAATTCGAGATGGATGTACTTGAAATTCACCCAGTACATCTTTTAAATGAATCCCTTTTTGCTTTAGCGTTTCGACTTTTTCCCCTCGCGCTAGAACAGTGACTTGGTGTCCTGCTAGCGTTAATCTAGCAGCAACTACACAGCCTATGGCTCCAGCACCATATACCAAAATTTTTTTTGACATCCATTCAAATCCCTGAAAATCGTATGATTTGTTATGTTCTATATAGCTAATACGTCTTGATGCTTACTATTAATTCCTAAGTAACTTTCGATGATTCTTGGATCTTCAACTAAATCAGAGCCCCTTCCTTCCATTGATAGTTCTCCCATTTCAAGGACATAAGCATAATCTGCAAGTTTTAAAGCAGCTCTGGCATTCTGCTCAACTAACAAGATAGACACGCCATGTCCTCTTAATTGGTCAATGACCTTAAAAATTTCTCGAGTGATGAGTGGTGCTAATCCCAAACTCGGCTCATCAAGCATCAACAATTTAGGTTTAGCCATGAGTGCACGACCCACTGCAAGCATTTGTCGTTCACCACCAGAAAGTGTTCCTGCTTGCTGAGATCGTCTTTCTTTCAAACGAGGAAAAATGTCATACACTTCATCTAAAGTGCTGAAAATTTCTTTGTCTCTTTGGCGATAGCGTTGAAAAGCGCCAAGCATAAGATTGTCTTCAATAGACATTGTTCCAAATAACTCCCGTTTTTCAGGCACTAATCCGAGCCCATGAATGACCATTTGCTCAACCTGTGGACATTGCTCCACATGCCCATCGAAATCGACGTGTCCTTTAGAACCCAGCACCCCCATAATTGCAGACAATAAAGTTGTTTTACCCGCACCATTTGGACCAACAACAGAAACAATTTGGCCTTGATTAACACGCATATTAAAATTTGAAAGCGCTTCGACTTTTCCGTAAGCAACACTCAAATTATTTACTTCTAGCAGAGGCGTGCCCTCTTGATTTCCAAGCATTGTGATCATGCAGCACCTCCTAAATAAGCTTCCAATACAGCTTCATTTTTTTGAATTTCTTCTGGTAATCCTTCAGCAATTTTTTGACCGAACTCCATGACCACAATTCGGTCTGCGAGATTCATGACAAAGTCCATATCATGCTCGACCAAGAGAATCGCCATACCTTCAGCACGTAATTTGGCTAGAAGTTCAGCTAAGGCTTGTTTCTCTTTAAATCTTAATCCTGCTGCGGGCTCATCAAGTAGTAATAAGCTTGGGTTCGCACATAAAGCACGTGCAATTTCTAAAATACGTTGCTGCCCGAGTGCTAAACTGCCAGCTTCGACATACAAATATTCTCCAAGCCCTACACGTTCTAGTTGATATTTAGCCTCATTGAGAAGTTCATTTTCTTCAACTCGATCAAGAAGTAACATGGATGAGATGACACTTTTTTCTCCGCGCAAATGTGCACCTATGGCTGTATTTTCTAATACAGTCATTTCAGGCAATATTTTTACGTGTTGGAATGTGCGACTTAATCCTAATTTGGCAATTTCTCTGGATGGTATGCCATTTATTTTTTTACCTTTAAATAAAACTTCACCACTTGTTGGAACATCTACACCTGATATTTGATTGAACATGGTACTTTTACCAGCACCATTCGGACCAATTAAAGCGAGAACCTCTCCAGCGTGAATTTTCATATTCATTTCATTGTTCGCAACTAAGCCACCAAATTTTTTCGTGATGTTCTTCGCATCTAATATCAATTCACCCTTGTTGATTTGATTTTCTACTTTGTCCATTTGAGGAATGGGGTGGATTGAAGGATATAAATCTACAGGCTTATATTTATTTGGGATCAACTTAGTAATAAATGACCAAATCCCTGATGGTGCTTTTTGCATCAATACAACAATGATTAATCCAAATACGATTGTTTCATAATGACCTTGTCCGCCAAAAATAATAGGCAAAGCATCTTGCAACCATTGGCGTACCATGGTGAATATGCCTGCACCTAATATTGCCCCCCAAATACTACCGACACCGCCTAACAACGCCATAAACAAGTAGTCGATACCCATTTGGAGTCCAAAAGGTGTCGGGTTAATAAAAGTTTGCGTGTGTGCATAAAGCCACCCTGAAATTGATGCAAAAATTGCAGCAATCACAAAGATGATCATTTTTGCTCTAAACGTATTTACGCCCATAGACTCAGCCATTACTTGTCCGCCTTTCAAAGCACGGATTGCTCGACCCTCTCGAGAATTTAAAAGATTTTTTGTCAAAATAATGGCAATAAATACAATGAGCCAAATGAGGTAGAACATTTTGTTGCCGTTATCAAAGGCAAATCCTGCGATAGAAATAGAGGGAATATTCGAAATTCCAGAATGCCCACCTAAAGTTTCAATGGTCGAAAAGAAATAATAAAGTGAAATGCCCCAAGCGATCGTACCTAAAGGCAGATAATGCCCTGAAAGTTTAAGTGTTAAGCCACCCACCAAAATCGCAGATGCGACTGTAATGACTATTCCGAGCAGAAGTCCAAACCAAGGATTGCCACCTGTCCATGCGAGGAAACTTGGTAATTGTTCAGTCACAGTTAAGTAAGCAGTTGCGTATGCGCCAATTCCCACTAAGGCTGCTTGACCAAATGTAGTCATGCCTCCAACGCCTGTCACCAATACAAGACCTAACACGACTAATGCATTTAGACCAATATAGTTCAATAAAGTGACTTGATAGGTCGGTAAAAAAAATGGGCTGATGAATACAATTAGCGCAAATATAAAGAAATAAGTTTTTGATTTCATTCTTCATCCTCCTCAACATGACGAGTTGTGAGTGATTTCCAAAGTAAGAAAGGAATAATTAATGTAAAGACGATGATTTCTTTGTAATCACTTGCCCAAAACATGGAGAAAGACTCAATAACACCAACAATCACGGCACCAATTGCTGCGACTGGGAAGCTGATTAGTCCTCCAATGATTGCCCCTACAAATCCCTTCAGACTTAAAATAAATCCTGAGTCGTAATACAGGGTTGTGATCGGTGCAATTAAAATGCCTGATAACGTTCCGATAAATGTAGCTAAAACAAAAGTCAGTTTGCCCGCAAAGATTGGAGAAATACCCATGAGCTGTGCACCGACTCGATTGACAGCGGTTGCATGCAATGCCTTGCCATAGAGTGTTTTTTCAAAGAAATACCAAAGCACTAAAATCATCACAAAGAATGAAACGATAATGATCAAAGTTTGACTGCTTAAAACAAGAGTCCCAATCTCAAAGCTTTTGTCACTAAACGGTTGTGTTTGAGCACCATTTGGACCGAATATCACGAGTCCTAAACCGACTAATGCCACATGAACCGCTATCGACACGATCAATAAAACTAAAGGTTTGGCTGCCACTAAAGGTTGAAAAAAAGTGCGATACATTTGAGGACCAAGCGGTGTAATCACAGCCAAAGTCAATAAAACTTGAATTGGCATTGGAAGCGTCGCTAAAGGTAGTGTGTACATCGCGATAACGATCAAAGAAATATAAATCAATGACGCAATAAAAATTTTGATATTAAATATTTGATTTTTAAAAAATTTAGCGTATAAATCCAGACTTGTATTGACAATAAAAAATGCAACTACCAGCCAAACTATTAAGCTTGGAATACCTGCTTGAATGGATGCCAAAGTCAATGCACCAAATACAGCAAATTCACCCAATGGAATAAGTAATATCCGAGTGACAGTAAAAACTAAAATGATACATAGCGCTAATAATGCATAAATAGCACCACTGGTAATACCATCCTGCCCCAAAATTAACGCGATATTTAAATCCATAACATCTTCCTACCCTTTTTTGAGGATGAATTTACCTAGAGCGATATATGCATATCGCTCTGAGTTCATTTATGAAAAGCTAAATTTACTTCAGTAGTTTCCACTGACCATTTTTAACAATGATCATTTCACGCCCACGCTTGTCAAATCCACTATGATCAGATGGGCTCATGTTATACACGCCTTGAGTTCCTGCGACTTCTTTTGTAGATTCCAATGCATCACGTAGAGCTTCACGGAATTGCACGGTGCCAGGCTTTGCTTTTTTCAAAGCAGTCGGTACAGCTTTTTCAAGCAAAATACCTGCGTCATACACATTTGCCCCGAAGGTTGCAGGTGTTTGTTTATATTTTGCTTTATAATCATTGATATATTTAGTAGCAATTTTCTTAGAAGGATGTGTATTAGATACTTCATTTAAAACAAGCATTAAACTGGCAGCTAAAATCGTATTTTCTACTTTCTTGCCACCCATTTTTAAATATTGATCTAAAGCCGCACCATGCGTTTGATAAATTTGCCCTCGATAGCCTCGATCATATAAAGCAGTTTGTGGAGGCACTGCTGAACTACCTGGTGCTGCAACTAGAATTGCCTGTGGTTTTTTACTTATGAGTTTTAACGCTTGACCAGTTAGAGAGGTATCTTGACGTTGAAATGATTCTTGAGCAACGATTTTAATCCCATTTTTCTTTGCTAAATTCGCTAAGACTTTTCCCCAGTTTTCTCCATACGGATCAGCAGTACCGATAAATCCTAGAGTTGTAATTTTTCGCTTCACCATATCTTGCACAAGCGCTTCTGCGATGATTTCATCATTCTGGGTGGTTTTAAACACCCATTTTTTTTGGTCATTCATTGGCATGACTATCGTAGAAGTTCCAACCGGTGCAAGAAGAGGTACTTTCGCTTTAGCAATTGTCCCTATCACTGCAGAAGCATTTGGTGAACCAGAAGGACCAATAATTGCATCAACTTTGTTTTCTTTTATTAGTTTCTCGACAGCTTTGACAGATGCTGTAGGATCACTCGCATCATCAAGAGAAATATATCGAACGTTTTCATTACCAATTTTTTTAGGTAATAAAGCAACTGTATTTTTTTGTGGTATACCTACCATTGCTACAGGTCCGGATGATGATGTCACAACTCCAATCGTGATATCAGCTTGAGCATAAGTGGCAATTGCGATTAAGCTTGTTGATAATAATAATTTTTTAAACATCATATAATCTCCAGTTTGTCCATTAACTGTTTATGTAATTAGAATTTATAGCTATATGTAGTAATGATTCGATTTTCAACAAAATCATTACCATTGGTTGTTCCTGCACCATATTTAGTAGTCGTGTCGATATACCTCCACTCTATACCCAACCCTTTAAAAGACCCTTCTGGAACGGTATAGCCGACAATGAAATTAGCTTCAGTCTCTTTATTATCTGGTAGGCCATTACGCTCTATGTTCGTGCCATATAAATAACGCAAAGTCGTTCTTAAACCCGGCAAACCAACATTTTTAAAGTCATAAGAATAAAGTGCATGATAAGTAAGTTCTTCAGGTTTGATGAAACCTAAAGTTGACCAAGTATGTAGGAAAGGTTGAGGAGCGAATCCATCAAATGTTGGAAAATTGGTATCCCCGGAATTTTTTTGAACACCTGCAGCAAAACTATGTGAGCCATTTTGAATGTTGGCCTGAACGCCAAATGTTTTGCTATCTATGTTTCCATAGTATTTGTCACCAGCTTCACTGTTATGGAAATAACGTGCATCTAATTTAATTTTAGAGTCGCCAATTTGAGTGTTATATGCTGCATTTAAATAATGTTGGTTATAAATATCTTCCAGCTGACCAAACCAGTAAGAGCCTGAAATTTTAGGGCTAAAATTATAGTCTAAACCAACATAACTTAAACCATTACTTTCTATTCTTGCTTTACCTGGTGCAAACAAGCTTAGTTTTTCAAACTCATCATCATTACGCGCGTTTATATGAGTGATTCTTCCAGCTGAAAATTTTAAATTTTGAATCGCTTTCGTTTCAAATGCCGCACCAGCATATGTTGTCACCAACTGACGTGAATCATCAATAAATGCAACAGGTGTTCTTGGCGAAAGTTCCCCAACTAATAGCTCAGAATCTTTATATTTCAGCTTTAAGGTTGCACCAAATTTATTATAACTACGTTCTTGCTCATTTTTTATGGGATCAAATGGTAAGATCGAATCAGACCTTTCAGCATTATGATTTGATAATCTTAGTGCGTAACTTGAAGTCACGTCAAAACCCACCTGAACGGGTGTATTGGTATAACCTGAACTAAACTTTAGACCTAATGCTTGTGACCAACTACCAACATCAGGCTGTGTTGTGTTATTTCGATCAATAAAGAAATTTCTTAAATTTATTGTCGTTTGACTATCTTTTACCAAGTCCGCATAAACTGCTGTATTACAGCAAATTGCTAGTATTGCAAATGTAGGTAACTTTTTCACTCAACTTCCCCTTAGTTTTTTACTGATTTTCTCACTCAACCCTGTTTAATTTTTTCTATTCAGCTATATGAAATTTCATATATTCAACCCAATTCTTTTCCAATTCCATAGAAAATTCAATTTTCTTTTAAGTATATTTATATACCTTAATTAATAATTAAATCCCTTTTAAATCTTCATAGATTGAAAAAAGGCCAAATGATCTAACATTTAGCCCAATTTGATTTAATGAATACCCGCAATATCTTTTAGAATGGTGATAAAGGTATTCTTTTCTTGGTCACTGTATTTTGCAAATACTTCATTTTGATGCTCATCAGCTATATCAAATAAATAATGTGCGGTTTTTTTACCTTTATCCGTTAATTGGTAGAATTCTTCTGTTTCGACTAGTAGCTCATCCTTCTTAAGGATTTCCGCTGCTCTTTCTATTTCTCGCATAGGCATTGCTATATCACGTGGTAAATCATCTTTGCATGAACTTGCACCACTGCCTAGCACTAAAAGCATTCGAGCTTCACTCGTTCTAAAACCTGTGACTAATTGCTTTGGGATGTAATCATTTTGATAAAACTTGAATGCTCGACTCATGAGATAGGCAACATTATTATATAAGTTACCTTGATATAGTTGACCCAAATCATCAGTTTGGACCGGATTTGAATCTTTAATTCTTAACATTGGGTGTGGTGTTACTGCTGAGTACGCACCCTGGTGATATACTAATGGACTACGACCTTCATCTTGAAAATTAACGACCTTTCCAATAATAATCCAGTGATCCCCGCCTTCTACAATTTGAAATAATTCACATTCAAAAACAGCAGAGCAATTTTCCAGAACTGGAGCATTACCTACACCCAAACGGTAGTTTGCTCCTTCGAATTTATCAATATTGCGTTTAGCAAATTTATTCGATACTTCGATTTGAGATCCAGATAAAATATTGACTGCAAAATGACTAGAGTTTTTAAAAACTTCAAAACTGGTCGATTTTTTATCAATACTCCACAAGATTAAAGGTGGGTCTAATGAAACTGAGTTAAAACTATTGGCAGTTACACCCACTTTTTCACCTTGCGCATTTTGCGCTGTAATAATGGTAACCCCAGTTGCAAAATTACCGAGTGCTCTGCGGAATTTCATCGGATCAATAGCTTGTTCTTCCGATTTTTGATAACTATTCATTCCCTTCTCCTGAATCCCAAAATGACCTTCCATGATGGCAATTCAACTATTAAATATCTAAAACTAATCTCGGTGTTTTTGATCGAGAACAACACACTAAAATCTGCTCATTACTTTCTTTTTCTTCGTCAGTAAAGTAGACGTCTCGATGATCGGGTTCGCCTTCAAGCACATCACACATACACGTTCCACAAACGCCCTGTTCGCACGATAACTCGACTTTAATCCCTTCTCGCGCTAAAGCTTGCAGAATAGTTTCCTCTGGAGCTACTTGAATCGTTTTACCACTTTGTTGTGCAACAACTTCAAAACTAGCGCCACCTAAATCAATATCTACCTGAAAATATTCTTTATGTAATTGATCGGAACTAAAACCCTTAGACTCAGCAAGATTAATAATCCAATCCATAAATCCATTAGGACCACAGGTATATAAATGTGAATCTTTGGCAATATCTTTCATTGCGTGATCAAAAAATTCACGATGATTTGCACCATCATCTTTAAAATGGAAAGTTGTATAACTCGCTAAGGGACCTTGCTTGATTTCATCTACAAATGCAGCGGTTTGTTTAGAAGCTGCACAATAATGCAATTCAAATGACTTATTGTTATTCAATAAATCATAAGCCATGGTAATTAACGGTGTAATCCCAATACCACCACCAACTAAAACGCTGTGAGATGCATCTAACAATGGGAACAAATTTTTAGGATGGCTGACTTGTAGTTGCATCCCTTCAGTGATGTCATTAAACGCCGACAGTGATCCCCCTCTTGATGCTTCATCTTTTAAGATCCCTAATCGAAAAACACCTTTTAAACTAGGATCTTGACATAGAGAATACTGACGGATTAAACCATTAGGCAGGAATAGATCGATATGTGATCCAGCTTCGATTTCAGGTAATGGAGACTCAGTTGCTGAAATTAAATCTAAGACAACAACATTTTCCGCTTCTACTGATCTTTTATTTACTATTACGGAGTATTTTTCGTTCATAGTTTTCCCCCTTTATGACTAAGCCAATGCTTAGCGCATAAATAGTCCTCCGTTAATATCCCATGTTGCTCCTGTCACAAAAGCTGCTTGTGGGGATGCTAACAAAGCACAAGTTTCAGCGATAAAACTCATACTGCCTAAAGCCTTAACAGGAATATTATTGATAAACGCTTCCATTTTTTCATCTGAAACAACGCTGTGTACTATTGGAGACTCCATTGGTCCTGGTGCTACGGCATTTACCGTCACACCTTTAGCGGCAAATTCTTTTGCAAAAATTTTAGTCAAAGTTACGATTGCACCTTTTGAAGCTGCATAATGTGCTCCTGTTGCAGTACCACCATTCTGACCAGCCAACGAAGCCATGTTGATAATTCGACCAAAGCCTTTAGATGCCATATATTGACCAATAATTTGACATGACTGAAAGGTTCCTCGTTGGTTGACTTGTGTCACCCAATCAAAATCTCTCGCAGTGATTTCAAGGACAGGAGTTGCTTTAGTTACTGTGGCGTTATTGATTAAAACATCCAACTTGTTGAAATGAGTTTCAATCCAACTCACTGCATCTCTAAAGTCCTGCTCTACTGATATATCCAGTTTTAAGGGATACATCTGCGATGGATACTGACTCGCAGCTTTAGCGCTTTCCGCTTTTTCTAAGGTACTTGCAGTTAAAATAACTTGATGCCCTTGTTCAGCAAAATATTCAGCAATCACATTACCTAAACCAGAGGCAGCACCAGTAACCAAAACAACTTGTGACATGGTCACCTCCTATAGAATGTAACTGATACCAGCTAAGGTATCTGTCGAATTGACTAGATTGATAATTTTACGGTCTATTTTGAGTTCGCCATTCTCTTGACGTATTAGCTCATAAATCACATCAGCAGTGTAATGACGCAAATTTTCTTTGCGGAACTCTCTTAAATTTTGTGCACAGCGTAAAATTATCTTGTGATCAGTTTCTTCAATAATTCGCACACGTGACAGGCTGCGAACAGTATTGGCCTTGGGAGCTGTCGAGATTGCTTCACCATTTTCTAAACGCTCTACACGTAATTGACGCATGTGGTGATTGTCATATGCATAGTTCAAATGGTTTTCGTAATCTGTCAATGATGGATCAATTGGAATGATGTATTTGCCATTTTCATTCCATAAATTTAACCATGCTTGATACTCTGAATGATCTAACATGTCAGCTTCAGCCCAAATGAATGCTGTTACTTCGTTCAAAAGATTTAAATTAATTTTCATGCTCTTCCCCTTAAGCCGTCATCAACTTTTTCCATTGTTGGTAAGCGCCACGCATGCCTGTTTCAGCACTCACGTCACTCTTCAGACCATCTTCAGTTTTGACTTCTCCTGGTAAACCACGGTTCAACATGATCCAAAGATCATTGCCCGCATTTGCACCATGCTGTACACGCTCCCAAGCTTCCGCATCATCTGGCGTACCAAAACCGAAAGGACCTTGGAAATGTTCATGTAGACGTAGGCGATATTGGTTGGCAATTTGTGGTCCACCATCCATCGTAATCACTGAGTGGTGAATTTCAGTTTTATCTACCGCTAATGGTTGCATTACACGGAAGAAGGCCATAGAACATGCAATGTTAGGGAAAATATTTAAGTTAAAGCCCGAACCACCGACAGCACGGCAAATTCGACGAACTTCAAGTTCCTCATGACCTTCTTCACGCAGCGCTTGGGCAAGTTCTTCAAAACGCTCTTGGATTGGTCGCTCCATCAACTCTTCATCAAGATCTACCAGTTCTGGAATCATCACCATCACGCTGTGACCATTTCCTAGATCTTCAACATAGCCTGGTTGATTTTCAAAGTTGAAAAGCTCTTCTGTTTTTTCGTCTACAGAACTTAAGAATGATTTATGAACTAATGGGAAATGATACGCGTCAGTTGTATTTTCCAACTGAATCTTCCAGTTACCTGGGAATGTAAAACGATGTTCACCTAATACTTTGACTGGATAACCTGCGCCTTGCTTCATGAATAGATCAATCCACTTTTTCGCAGCACCTAAAAAGTCTTCTAATGGCTCGATATCGTCTTTGAAGGTTGCAAAGATCATACCGTTATATTCTTCTACACGTAGGCTGATCAGTGGAAATTCAGATTTATCTAAACATTCGCCATAACTTTCAGGTGAAGGAACGCCACGCAATGTACCATCCAAAGCGTAACTCCAACCATGATATGGACATACAAAGCTATTTGTTTTGCCTTTTTTATGCTCACAAACTGTAGCAGCACGATGGCGACAGCGGTTGAGTAAAACGTGGACTTTTTTCTTACGATCCCGTACAGCAACTACAGGTTGTTTACCAATATTAATCGTTTTATAACTACCAGCATCTGGAATTTCACTTGCATGAGCAACCCAAACCCAAGTGCTGTAAAAAATTTTTTCCATTTCATCTTCAAAGATTTGTGCATCTTTATATAAAGAGGTATGCACTCGGTCACTTTGAACTAATTCATTGTAATCAATTTCAATATTTTGAACTGGTATTGCACTATTCATCATGTATTCCCTTATAACTTATGCAACTCAACCGACTAAATTTGATTGCGGTACTGGTAACTCATCATCACTGGTCCAATGCGTTACTGGTCGACTGAAAATATTTTCTGTTTGGAAGTGTTTGATTTTCCAAATGCCATTATTTTGTTGCTTAAAACGGATTGTCAGTTTGGCTGCATTCAAGTGGCTTGCACCCGTTTTGAAAGTAGATGTTTGCAACATCAACCAATGCCCAATAGCCACATCACCATCAATATAAATTTGTTCAGAATTCACAAAATGTGCATTCATAACAAAATGCGAGTCCTTCAGCGTGTATGCTTTAAACATGTCATATACCGCCAGCCAAGACTCAAGCCGACCAAATGACTGGGCGTATTTTTTCCCTACCCCCTCCCAAATACACTCAGGATCAAATAAATCCATCAGCGCTTCTAAATTTGTGTTTTGATTAAGTTCATCACAAATTTCCATATAGCGATTTAGGCAATTACGAATTTGATTCTGCGCTTCCAACTGTTGAAGACGTTGAAGAATGCTTTTGAGTTCATTAGAGTCGACCATATCGATATCCTTATCGTTGAATAATTAATTCACGACCAACTCTTGCTTCAACTTTGCAATACTTCCAAAGTTTATATGGACCTTCTCCGACCACAGTCGTACGGAATAAGTTACATGCAGCATGAACTGTTTCAATATCAGGTACATCAGCCAATAAATAGGTTGTCCAAGGCCAACCCGTACTTGCACCTACCATGCTTTGATCATCATCTAAGTTGCCGTATACATGCACGCCAGGTAAATCATGGATACCATTCCACATTTCACCAAATGCTGCCCACACTGCTTTTGCTTCTGCTGGCTCTGCATCAAAAAAGTTTTGGTTAATCCCCATACAGAACAATACGCGTAATGATTTTTTAGCTTCCATTTCGATTTCCTTCTTTTCGGTCATTTATAAATATCCAGGTGTCGGATTAAGCCCAAAGCTCATCGCACCAGCATTTTGTAAAGTTGCATCACCCATAAATGCATGCTGTGTCACGACATTCGTGTCATTCACAAAGCGACTAAATGGATGGTTGGTATAAATGGCAGTCATGCCAGCTAACATTTGCATTTTGCGGGTGACCTTTGAACAGACTCTTGCCGCATGTGTACAAGATAGACGCATATCACTAATTAAATGTGGTTCAGGTTTTCGTCCGTTGAGTACTTCTTCCCATACAATATCCATGGTGTTGTAGAACCATGTTCTTGCAGCTAGGAACTCAGCTTCAGCTTTCGCAAATTCGTACTGAGTGATAGGTCGATTAGCAATTTCTGCACCTCCAGTAATCGACGACTTACCTGGAGCTAATTTTCTAAATTCTTCCAATGACGCCGAGGCTACGCCAATTCCGACTACGGTAAGGACTTGAGTCGCCAAAGAGAGGGATGGATATTTGAAAAATGGTTCGCTGAGTTTAGATGGCTCACCCCGAACAAAAGTCCAATGCTCAGGTACAAGTACATTATCGACAATGAGATCGTGACTACCTGTGCCTTTTAAACCTACTGTATCCCACGTCATTTCAATTTTAGCTTTATGCGCTGGTAAAACAGCCATACGTGGTAAGCCATGAGATTCATTATCTTTGATCGGGGCAATGCCTACACCAACGATATCTGCACCTTTACAACCACTTGAGAATTTCCAACGACCTTTTACAACTAAACCCTCATCGGTCACTTGAGCAGCTTGCGGTGGAAAAATTCCACCAGCAAAAACGATATCTGGACCTTTTTTATAAAGTTCAGAAAGTGTCTCTTCAGGTAAACTCCCAAGATAAGCTGGGCTCATACCAAAACTTGCAACCCAACCTACTGATCCATCTGCTTTAGAGAGCCTTTCAATAAGTTCACAAAACGTACGCGGTGAAACCTCATCACCACCGAAACGTTTAGGAACTAAAGCACGATATACCCCAATTGATTTCAGTTTTTGAATAATGTCTTGACTCACGTATGCTTGTTCGTCAAATTCACCTGAACACGCTCGCTGTCTAATCTCTTGACATAATTCTTCAAGATCAATCAAGCTCTCTGTTTGATCTTTGGCTAAATTGCTCATTTGCCACCTCCTTGTGAATGCTTCGTAATATCGACAATGTGTTGTGCAATAGCACACAATTTTTCATCTTCACCATGCTTAGCAATTAATTGCATACCGACAGGTAAGCCATTTGATGTTTCATATGGAATCGTAAGCGCTGGATGGCCCGATAGATTGAATGGTCGCACGAGCTTAGTTAAATTGAGGAAAGCAACAGTATTTTCAGCTTCGTCTAATTTAGGTGGAAATTGAGGTAGTGTCGGCAGTATCAAAACATCAACATTGTTGAGTAAATCATTGATCTGCTCTGTGAATTGAGTTCTTATTAATTCAGCATTTTCTACATCTTGTTGAGTGGTTTCAGATGCTTTTAATAAACGCTGCTGAACATCATTGGCTAGAAGTCCAGTTTGAGTAAGATCATGATATGCACCCCAAGTTTCGTAATTAATGATCGACATACCTGCTTGATATGCCTCATCAATATTGTCTATGAATAGATTTTTTTGAGGTAAATCAATTTTTGTTAACTCAGCATCTAAGACACGCCAAATTTCAGATTCCGCTTCGACACGTAATATTCCTAATTGAATCTGCTGTAGATCGATTTGGATTTCGTTAAATGTAGGATCAATGATCTGCATAGCAAGAATCAGATTGTTGATATCTGATGCGAATGGTCCGACGCAGTCTAAAGTGGTATCTTTTGGCCAAACACCATCACGACTTACACGACCAAATGAAGGTTTTAATCCATACACTCCACAGCAAGCGGCTGGCATACGAATTGAGCCACCAGTATCCGTACCAATACTGAAGTCTGCTAGACCTGCCGCAATAGCTGCAGCCGAACCACTGGAAGAGCCTCCTGGAATAAGTTGCGGATATTTAACATTTAATGGTGTTCCGAAGTTTTTGTTTATTCCAGTTATACCGAATGCAAGTTCATGAAGATGAGTTTTTCCAATAATTTTGCAATCACTGCTGAGTATATTTTTTATAATTTCAGCATGTGAAATTGCAGGGCATGCTCCACTGCGCGCCTGAGTTCCAAGTGTCGTCACTTCATTTTGTATATCAATTGAGTCTTTAACCACGACTCTAATTTTTCCATCTCCTAAAGAGAGACTTCTAGATATAATATTCAATTCACTTTTCCATGTATTTTTATACTCAACATCAATATCTGAAAAATTACTGTATTTGTCAAGTTATTTTGAAATAAAATAATCTTTGTCTTTTTTCTTGTATAATCAATTATATTTTTTTAAGTTTAATTGCTGCTCATGTTAAAAAATTTTGAAAATTATTTGCCAAATAACGATCCCAAAAGTTTGGAAAATTTCCCATTTTTTTGGATATCTCAAGTTAATGGTAAGTATTCCCAATTGATTGATAAATCTTTAAAAAAAATAGGTCTCGATAATACAAAAAGAAAAATCATTTTGAGTACAAATGCTCTCGGTGAAGCCAATATCACTGAAATAGCAAATTTAGCAACAATCAAATTAACAACTGCAACTAAGGCAATCTATAGATTAGTCGAAGAAGGTATAGTTGAAGTTTTCTCATCCCCTCATGATGAAAGGATTTCTATGGTGAAGCTCACTGAAAAAGGATATGGTCTTGTGGATGAAATTAATCAGATCAATCGTGTTACTTTAGCTGGTATATTAAATTCTTTTGATGAACAAGAACTTGAGTCACTAAATTTACAATTAAAGAAAATATTCAATTTAATGCCAAATAGGTAAAAAGACTAAAATCTTTTTACCTACTAACGCTTATTTCATAATTTCATATTGTGGAATAAGCTGATTAAATCGCAAATTTTCAGCGAATTTTGATATGACATTTAGTTTATATTGATAAATATCCATGCTTTCATATTTGTAAAAACCTGATAGTTCTCTAATACCATTTCTATTTTCCCTCATATTTTTTTTGATAATATCAGGGGCTTTGTAACGCTCACCAAGTTCTTCTCTCAAATACTCAGAAGCATGATACAAAATATCTCCTCCACCCCAATCGATAAACTCTAGCATACCTAACACTGAAAAACGCAAACCAAAACCTGTACGAATCGCTTTATCAATATCCTCAGCACTTGCTACGTTTTCTTCAACCATTCTCGCTGCTTCATTCATTGCCAATGCTTGAATTCTTGGAACAATGTATCCAGCAACTGCATTACAAATCACAGGGACTTTACCAATTGCCTCAAGTAATGTTTTTAGTTTTTCTACTACTATATCAGCAGTATGCTCAGATCGGCTTAGCTCAACTAAAGGCATTAAATATCCAGGATTAAGCCAATGCGCATTAACAATACGTTCTGGATGAGAAATTAATTTTGCTATATCAGTGACCAAAAAGGTCGAAGTCGTTGATGCCACAATACAGTTTTTAGAAATTAAGGGTTCCAACCACCGAAAACAGTGTTGTTTATGAGTCATTATTTCAGGTACACCTTCAATAATTAATTCACAATTTTTCCAATCAATAGTTTGATTATCTTTGAAATAGAAATGAATTCTTTCTTTTAATACTTTAC
The DNA here is from genome assembly GCF_056779755.1 of Acinetobacter sp. 24-47-66. Taxonomy (NCBI): domain Bacteria; kingdom Pseudomonadati; phylum Pseudomonadota; class Gammaproteobacteria; order Moraxellales; family Moraxellaceae; genus Acinetobacter; species Acinetobacter sp. 24-47-66. The sequence continues at coordinate 5,061 of NZ_JBWYIL010000008.1, read as the reverse complement.
ATTGATCATTCACTAACATCCCGATATGTTCTAAGAGATGCAACTCTTGTTCGAGGCTGTCATTCCATTTTTGCAGAAATTCATTTTTTTCTGCTGGGTTTCGATCTTTTACGTCTACAAGTGCAATCTCAATTCCTGCATATGCGAATGCGATCGCAATCGCATTACCCATTCTGCCTGCACCTACAATAATAATATTTTTAATCATGCAGATTGCTCTCCGGAGTTCAACAGGTGTTTTAATTGTTGCTGTGTTAAATCAAATAACCCTAAATTTTCAAGAGTGCGACCCTCACTATACAAATCCCTACCAGTAATTGATGATGCGATATTCAGAAGCCCTTCAGCAATCGGCGTTTTGACTCCAACATACTTACCAACCGATACAATAAATGACAGGCCTAATCGTGTGTCTTCGAGCATATACCGATGTGAATGTAAATCTATTTTCTCACGCCAATCGCCACTGTCAGTCAACTTACCATGTGCCCCCCTACCATACATCCACTCATCTCCTTCACCCTCTTTATTGTAGTGATCTGCGAGTGGGAAATGCTGTTTCGAGTATCCCAATGCTTCACGAATATTCATTCGCTCTTGATCTAATAAGCTCGTTACTCTCCTCACTGAAGGTTGAGTACCTTCATTATGAATATCCCATACATCAAAATGTTCTAAAGGTGCAGCATTGAGCATAATTAATGGAGGATGAATAATGGGTCCTGCATTCATTAAAGCTCCACTCAAAGCATCCTCTATAGGCTCGATGCTGTCATAAGCTTGCTTTAATACTCTAATAGCATGATCTTTTAATTTTGCTGGATAGACCCCAGTAGGCAATCTCGTCGCATATACACTAATCACGATAGAATTCGGACTATGTTTTCTTACTAAATATGGCAACGTACCTGTTTCTGCAAAAGCCACGTCAGACTTATTCCCAACTTTAAGCATTGCTTGAGCAAATAGGTATGTTCCAAAAGTACCTGGGGGTAAAAATACGACTTGACCAGATGTTAAGTAGGGTGCTATTTCAATCGATAAATCTTCATGGCTTGTTGCGGGTAAAGGAATAATAATCAATTCAGCGTTTTCAATAGCTTTGGATAAATCAGTTTCAAGTTGAATTTTTTGATGTTCATCCCCAACAGATACTGTTCTAGTGCCACGAAAGTCTTTTACAGTAAGCTCACCATATTTCGCTAATTCTTTTAGTGAATCTCGATCTCTTCGCCATAATTTAACTTCGTGATTTTTTTCCGCCATTTCCACTGCTGATGCATAACATCCATGTCCACCGCCGAGAACTGTGATTTTCATTTTCTTCCCTTACATATTTATTGTGTATTGTGATAGTAGGAAAGATTCTTCTTTTTGCTCGCGTCAAAAAGCGGTACTGCTATTCGAATTACGAATTTATTTCTATTAATTTGTTTTGTTTAACGGTTTCTGAAGGCGTGCATCCATAACATTTTTTATAAAGCCGAGTAAAGTGTCCAAAGCTTCTTACACCATGCGCATTGAAGATATCAATTATAGGCTGATCAACCTGAGTGTGTTTAAGTTCTTGATGAACTCGGTCCAATTTGATTGATGTCATGAAACTGAGAGGCGTTTGGTTCAAATAGGTATTAAATCCCTTTTGAAGCGTTCTTACCGAGACTTTTACAAGCCTAGCAACTTCCTCAATCGAGATTGCTTCCATATAATGTTGCTCAATCAAGTGAGCTGCATTTTTGATATAACTTGGGATGAGTTGATTTTTTTTATCTGCGATTCTTTCACTGAAATTATGTGGAATTTTGATCAATAATAACTCAGTCAAATATGAACTAAAGCTATCAGAAATTTGCCACCAGTTTTCAATATTTGAATATGCAAAGCATAAGTAGTTCAGTGTTTCTAAAATTGAAATTCTTTCTTCAGATGTATAGGAAATGCCACTATCGAAAATAAGATTTTTTTGAGGTATATATCCCAATAAGCGATATAAAACAGTATTGATCAACTCATGATCAATTTTTAATATAATATTTCTACATTTGGCTTGGAGTTCAATTCTATTTTCAAAATGAGGATGAGAAACTGTAAGTAATCCAGGACGTTGTTGATAAATTGAATGATCATATTTGACTTTACATCCCCCTTCCAAATTAAATCTAAACAGATAACTTTGACACTCAGCACCGAAACTAATTTGAACTGGAGCGTTGTAACTTAATTCAAATAGTGCAACTTGACCAAATGAAAACCCACTTAATTTTACCTCTAAAGATTCATCATTACATACTTCAAATTGATGAGGGCACAAGTATTGTCCTATCACATCTTTAATCTGAAAATAATCTTTTGAAGACAATAAGTTGAATTTCTTTAAAAGTTTCAGATTCGATAAATACATGATAGGTGTACCCTCATTATTTTATTCAGACATGTTTTATTTAGACTCAACTTGCAAGCTATTTTCGAAGGCTTTACAACCCACTTTCAATAATACAAAGCACAATACGCATGATATTGCACCAACAATAGATATCGATGAACCGACCATTAAAGGATTTTCAAAAATACGATCCGTAATTAAAGCCACTAATGTGGTACCAATACCTAAAGCAATCAAATTACTGATGAGTAAAAAGATAGATGAGATTTGGGCACGTAATTGATTTGGCGAAAGCATTTGCATTGCTGTTGTTGAGATCGGCATTGGGAAAGAAGCAAAAAACATTGCAACAACCAACAATGTAACTGATAGCCATAATTCATTAACTTGTGAAAACAAAATCATTGGAATAATAAGACCTACAATTCCAATCACCCCCACAAACATAGGCGAATCTTTTCTGCCTTTTTGAATAAAATAATCATTCATCCAACCAGCCGAAAATACACCCAAAGTATTTGAAATCAGCAATACGGCACCCAACATATAACCCACTTCAGTGGCTGTCATATTATAATGTCGTATGTAAAATGCAGGTGTCCAGCTAATTAAGCAAAACAATGCCATGGCATAAAAAGTAAATCCTAAATAATGACATGTAAATGTTTTTTTATGCTTTTTCAGGAATTTAAAAGTATCACTAAGCTTTACTTTTACCACGTTCCCCTGCGCATCGACCATCTGCCCTTTACGCTTAGGATCTTTAACAGTTAAAAGTACCAATATGCCAATAATGACTCCTGGCAAACCCACTAAAATAAACGCCACTTGCCATGCCTTTAACATCCCGAGCAAAGGTACAGCGATAAGTGACATGTCCTTGAGTAATCCAATGACAAAACCGCCTACTAAAAACGCGATTCCCCCACCAACAAAAGATCCAATCGAATAAATAGCGACAGCTCGACCCAATTTATCTTTTGCAAACATATCACTAAACATTGAATAGGCTGCAGGTGACAAAGCAGCTTCACCAATTCCTACACCCATTCTGCTCAAAAACAACTGGATAAAGTTCTTACTTAAACCACATAAAGCTGTTGCAATGCTCCAAAATACAATCCCAGCAGCAATTAATTTTGGTCTTGAGAATCGATCTGCGATATAAGCCAGCGGCAGACCCATGAATGCGTAAAATAAAGAAAAAGCTAGTCCATGGAGTAGACTGAATTGCGTGTCTGTTAAATTCAAATCTGCTTTTATCGGTTCAATCATCAAAGCCAAAATTTGACGATCGATAAAAGAAAATATATATGCAACCATGCAAAGTATTACAACATACCAAGCATAAATATCCTTTTTTTTTGCATCATTGCTCATTAACTCGGAAATTTTTTCCATCGAAATCATCCTAAATATTTTATAGATCAGCGCTATCCCTATGACAAATCCATGCCAATTTATGCTGATTTATAAAATAAATATCATTTTTAACACTATTATTCTATTTATTTTTCCATTAAATATTACATATAAATAGATATTTTATATTAATCTAATCTAAAAAAATTAGTTCATGCTCTTCAATTCGTCTAAATAATCTAATATTTGTTTGATATATTCATTATTATCGATACTTCTATAGGCAACTGTAATTGGACTTTCAGCCTCATTATCTAAAATTGGTATAAATTTCAAATTTTTCATACCTATAGAGCATGCACTCTTTGGAATAATACACCCCCCCTCACCAGATGACACCATCCCCAATGCCATATGGATTTCTCTCGTCTCGATCAGATTTTGGGGAATTAAGTCAAGTTCAGAGAATATTCCTTGAACAAAAGTTGAGAAGTTTGGTTTAGGAGTATTTGGATATATATAAATATGTTCGTTGACCAATTGTGATAAATGTACTTCCTTAACATTTTGGGTCACTAATGTATGATCTTTGTGCACTGCTAAAAAAAGTTGCTCTCTTTCGATCACTATTCTTTTTATTGAAGGATCACTAATTCCTAATCGACCAAACCCAATATCAATTTTTCCCAATTTCAAAGCTTCTACCTGGTCCCTGGTTCCGCATTCCACTAATTCAACTTTTATATTTGCAATATGCTTTCTTAAATAATCAATGATCTCAGGTAATTTCCAATAAAAAAGCGAACCAACATACCCAATTCGTACCGTAGTATCTGTCACTTTATATCGATTTACCATCGATTTAGCATGTGCTGTTAAGGTCAGTATCTGTACAGCATATTGGTAAAAAAATTCTCCAACTTCAGTTGTTTTGATCGGTCTCATGCCTCTTTCAAATAATACGACACCTAACTCTGACTCTAAGTTTTTGATTTGTCGTGTAAGTGGTGGTTGTGCGATACATAATTTTTCAGCAGCTTTTGTAATACTTTTTTCTTCGACCACAGTAGCAAAATACTTTAATGTTCTTAATTCCATTGAAATTTCCTCAATCCATACTTTTTTAGTATTTTAATATACTACTTAACCTCTATTTTCAATACTTTATTTCAAATAAGGTATTTAGCATATATTAATGGAATATATTGCTGCATGTACAAAAATATTGAAACCTTGCTCGTTGAAATCCCGACGATCCGCCCACACAAGATGGCGGTCGCAACGATGCAAACTCAAACCTTAGTCCTCATTAAAAT